>NZ_BAAHFQ010000011.1:0-54311 GCF_054681715.1 Deferrisoma sp. | reverse complement strand
TGCGGTGGAAACCCTGCTCCACCGGGGAAAGGTGGGGGAAACCTTTCCCCGGTGGGAAGGGCCGCTCTTCCCCCCGGAAGAGCTTCCGGGAGCTTAGGCCGCCGGGGCGACGGCGGCCCGGACTTCGCTCAGGAGTTCCGACGGATAGAAGGGCTTCGGGATGAACTTCCGGGCGCCCAGCCGGAGCGCCTGCCGGACCGTTTCGGCGTGATACCCCGCCGAGGTCACGAGAACCGGCAGGCTCCTTCCCCGGGGTAGCTCGCGGACCGCGTTCAGAAACCCCAGGCATTCGGGGGTGCGCGCATGGTGGAGGTCCACCACTGCGCAGTCCACCTCTCCCCGGGCCACGTGGCCCACCGCATCCTCCGGTTCGGTGCAGATCACCGTGTCAAAGCCCTCCGACCGGAACGCGTAGTCGAGCAGGTTCAGGATGTCCCGGTCGGTGTCGATCAGTAAGACCGTCGGTCGCGCCCCCATGGTTCCCCCTCTCTCGAATCTCGTGCCCCAACCGCGGAGCCGAGAATAGCACCGGGCGAACGGGCGCACATCACCCCAAAGGATGAAATTGGCGCCCAGGAGGAGAGAAATGTCGAACCACTCGAAACGCCTCGGGGAACTCTTGGTGGAACGGGGTCTCATCCGGCCCGAGGATCTGGAGCGGGCCCTGTCGGCCCAGCGGGAGACCGGCCGGCCCCTGGGGGAGGTGTTGGCCGACCAGGGCGTTCTGACCGAGCAGGCCGTGCGGTGGGCCCTGGCCGAGCAGATGGATCTGCCGCTCGTGCACCCCGATCCGGGGGCCATCGACCCCGAGGCGCTCCGGAGGGTGCCGGCCGAGCTGTGCCGGCGCTACGGGGTGCTTCCCCTCTACGAGGAGCCCGGGGCCGAGGGGGAGCCGGGGCGGCTCGTGGTGGCCGCGGCCGACCCGTCGAGCCGGACGGCTCTGGACGACCTTGCGGCCCGCGCGGGCATGCCCCTCAAGGTGGTGGCGGCGCTTCGGGAGGAGATCGAGGCCTGCCTCGACCGGCTCTGCGGGGCCGCGTTGCCTCCCGACACCGGGGTCCGGGAACCGGGGGTGTGCCAGGGGTGCGAGGAGGAGATCCTGTCGGACCCCACCGGCACCGAGCTCTTGCGAAAGCTCCTGGGGGACGTGGTCGAGAGGGGGCAGGGGGGCCTCCACCTGCGCCTTGTGGACGGGGAGCTCCGGGCCGAGACCCTGGACGGACGGGTGCTGTTTCGGGGCGGAGCCACCTGGCACACCATCCTTCTGGACCGGCTGCGGCAGCTTGCCGGGCTCGACGCCCGGTCCCGGGGCGTCTTGCAGCGGGGCCGGTTCGCCTTGGGCGCCGATCCGGCCGAGACCCGGATCTTTCGCCTGTCGATCCTGCGAGGCGTCGGGGGCGAGGAGGCCCAGGTGCGGCTCGTGCAGCCCGAAGGAGCGCCGCGCACGCTGGAGGAGTTGGGATTCCGGTCGTCCCACCAGCGGGACCTCCGGGCCGCCCTGGCCCGGCCCGGCCTCGTGTGGGTGACAAGCCCGTCCGAGGAGGGGACGGCGAGCACGCTCTTCGGGCTCCTGGCCGAGGTGCCGGGCCGGGGCCGCACCGTGACCATCGAGGACGAGGTGTTTTACCGGGCCCCGGAGACCCTGCAGGTCGAAACCCTGAACCTCACCCCGGCCGGCCGCCGGCAGGTACTCGCGGAACTTCGCCACCTGGAGTTCGACCGGATCGTGGTGGACCGGGTGGGCCCGGGGGCCCTGGGGCCGCTCCTTTCCCTGGCGGTGCGGGGGCGGTGGGTGCTGGCCGCCTCGGCCGAGGCGAGCCTGGCGGAGGCGCTGGCCGACCTCGCCGCCCGGGCCCGGGATCTGCCCCTGTTCGGACTCCGGGCCGTGGTGCACCAGCGGCTCGTGCCGCTCCTGTGCCCGGACTGCCGGGTGGCCTGCACCCTGGGCACGGCCGAGCGCGAGGCGCTCACCCGCTGGCTCCCCGAGGGAGCGACGCCGTTTCAAGAGGGCGAGGGGTGCAAGCGCTGTGGCGGCCGTGGCGTCGTGGGCCGGCGGGCGTTTTTCGAGGTGCTGCCCGTGGACGTGGGGGTGCGGGACGCCCTGATGCGGGTGGCGTGGGGTGAGGGCCGGGTGGACGACCTCGCGGCCCGGGCCCGGCCCTCGGTGTCGGAGCAGGTGACGGCGGCCGTGGCCGCCGGCGAGGTCAGCCTGGCCGAGCTCTGGGACGTGGCGTAGGGGGGAAGGTCCCCAGGGCCCTTCGGGGCCCCGCTGCGCAGGACACTAACGTCCGAGTCAGGGTTTCGGTGTGGGAGCGGCGCTGGTGCCACGTGCCAGAAGACAGAAGGCAGAGGACAGGGGGCTCTCTGACCTCCGATTTCTGACTTCTGGCCCCCGATACTGCAGCCGCTCCCACGGGCTGGCCGGCGCGATGACGCCGGAATCCCCAAGGTTCTTAGCCGCCTAGCTGCCGAGCAGCCCAGCCGCCTAGCTGAAGTTACTTGGAAGCTCCGGTAGGTTAGGCGTTAGTCGGCCCCGTCCGCGCCCCGCCGGGCCTCGTCGAGCCTTCGGAACCCTTCCATCAAGAGCCCCTCGGTATCGGCGTTCTCCACGGTGCGGGGGTGGTCGGGGGGAAGGCCCGGCGCGATCCGGAACCGGCCCTCCTCCCAGGTGACGAGTTCGTAGACGGCCTCCTCGCCCCGGAGGGCTCCGGCCCGGGCGTCGACGACCCGTCCGCGCTCGAGGGCGATCTCCCCGCTTCCCCGGGGGCCCTCGATGGTGACCACGGCCGTCCGGAGCCCGTGGGCGAGCACCTGCACCACCTCGGCCACCGAGAGGTCCGCAAGGCTTCCCTCGACCCCCGCGGCGGCCGGCCGGGCCCGGCTCGCGGCCCGTTCGAGCTTGGCCACCACGAGCTCGGGGTGGGTTGCCGGATCGATCACATCCTCGGCCCCGGCCCGCAGGGCGTAGAGGGCCTCGGCCGGGTGGGCGAACGAGCCCACCACGAACACCGAGGCGTCCCGGCCGAACGCCCCCCCCTCGATCCACTCCACCCCCCGGCCGGCCGGCACGAGCACCGCCGCGGCGCCCCCGCCCTCGACCGGCTCCTCGGCCCGGGTCACCTCCCAGCCGGCCGCCTCGAGGGCCGCCAGGATCCCCTCCGGGGCCTCTGCCGAGGGGAACACGGCCAGCGCCCGGGGCCGGTCGCCCAGGCGCTCGAGGAGATCGGTGCCCGAGGCGAGCCGCGCGAACTCGGTGACCGCGGCCGGGGCGAGGGTCTCGTCCCGGCCGAGTTCCCGAACCGCCTCCCGGGCCGACCCCGTGCGCTCCCGCACCCGGCCGAACGCCGCCGCCACGGCCAGGAGGTCGGCCCCTTCCGCTTCGGTCGGACCGTCCGGGAGGTCCCAGCCCCGGGCCGCCGCCCGCCAGAACCGCAGAAGGAGCCACCGGAGTCCCCACCCCCCGATACGGCGCCGGCCCGCCGCCAGCCGAAGGAGGGCCGCCACCTCGTCGGCCAGGGCCCGCCGCGCCGCCGGCACGGCCTCCCGCGCCAGGGCCTCGGCCTCCCGGGCGAACGCCTCGACGGGACCGAGGGCCTGGGCCCACTCGTCGGCCGGCGACCGGTACACCAGCGCCCCGGCCGGGGCCCCCTCGGCCCAGTCGGCGTGCACCCACACCCGGTCCCAGGGTCTCGCGTCCCACGCCCGGGCGGCCTCGTCCCGGGTCCGGGGCCGGGTCACGCGGAACCCTTCGGCCTCCAAGAGCGCGGCCACGGCCCGGCCGCGGCGGCCCGAGGGGTCGGCCACGAGGGCCCGGGGTCCCGGCCGCGACGGAGCGGGTTCGGCCCGCCGGATCGCTGGGGAAACCAGGGGGTCCGCCGGTTCCGGCTCCTCCCCCCGGTACCGCCGGGCGATCTCGCGTTCGATCACCTGCTCGGGCGCCACCAGCACGGCCACCCGCCGGGCGCCGGCCGCGAACCGGATCTCGTCCACGGCCGCGAGGTCCTGGGGATCGGCCAGGGCCACCTGGAGGGTCCCGCGGTCTTCGTCCCAGGCCACGGGAAGCGCCCTGCGCCTTCGGGCCAGGGCCTCGGGCACGCGGCCGATGGCCCCGGGGTCCGGGGGATAGAGGTCGGGCAGGAAGGGGGGCACCCGGTGCTGGATCGAGAGGGCCTTGGCCAGGTCCTCCCCCTTCACGGCCCCGAGTTCCAGAAGATGGGTGCCGATCCGGCCCGGCTGCACCCGCTGGCGCTCCAAGGCCCGCTGGAGGCCCGCGTCGTCCACCAGACCGGCCCGAAGGAGGATGTCGCCCAACCGGGGGCGGGCCGAACTCATGGCGCCGAGACCATCCGCTCGAACAGGGCCCGGTTCTGGGCGTGGCGCAGGGCCTCCTCGGGCGTGATCGTCTTCGTGTTCACGAGTTCCAGGAGGTGCTGGTCGAGGAGTTGCATGCCCTGTTTGCGGCCGGTCTGGATCACCGAGGGGATCTGGAACGTCTTCCCCTCGCGGATCAGGTGGGCCACGGCCGGCACGTTCACCAGGATCTCCAGCCCGGCCACCCGGCCCCGGCCGTCGGCCCGGCGCAGGAGCACCTGGGCCACCACCCCCCGGAGGCTCTCGGCCAGCATGGCCCGCACCTGGTCCTGTTGCCCCGCGGGGAAGGCGTCGATGATGCGGTCCACGGTTTTCGCCGCGCTCTGGGTGTGGAGGGTGCCGAGGACCAGCATGCCCGTCTCGGCCGCCGTGAGCGCCATCGCGATGGTCTCGGTGTCGCGCATCTCCCCGACGAGGAGCACGTCGGGGTCTTCCCGCAGGGCCGCCCGGAGCCCGGCGGCGAACGACCGGGCGTGGCGGCGGACCTCCCGCTGGTGGATCAGGCACCGGTCGTCCTCGTGGAGGAACTCCAGCGGATCCTCCAGGGTGATCACGTGGTCGGCCCGTTCCCGGTTCCGGTGCTGGATCATGGCCGCCAGGGTCGTGGACTTGCCGGAGCCCGTGGGCCCGGTGACCACCACGAGCCCCCGCTGGGCCAGGGCGAGTTCGGCCACCACGGGGGGGTGGCCCAGTTGCTCCAGGGTCGGGGGCGCTCCGGGGATCCACCGGAACGCGGCGGCCCAGCCCTTGCGGTGGGTGTAGGCGTTGCCCCGGAACCGGCCCAGCCCCTCCGCCCCGTAGGAGAAGTCGAGGTCGCCCTCGTCCTCCAGCCGGGCGATCTCCTCGTCGGAGAGGATCTCCGCCAGCAGATCCTCCACCTCCCCCGGGTCAAGCGGGGGGTGCCGGGTTTTCTGGAGCCGCCCGTTCACCCGGAACACCGGGGGCGCCCCGGCGCTCAGGTGCAGGTCGGACCCGCCGAGGTCCACCAGATGTCGGAGGAGGGCGTCGATGCGCGGCATGGCGCGGACCGTAGGGCAAAGCCGGCCGGGTTGTCAATGGGGGCGCGAGGGCGGGAGCCGAAGGGGTTTCACCACTGAGGGCACGGAGGACACGGAGATGTGTGGGCCTTGCGGGGCAACCGGGGACCGAGGCGGCGAGGCGGCGAGGCGGCTTGGCGGCCAGGCAGTTGAAGCATTCTGGATTCCAGCGTCAGTGCCCTGCCCAACCTGTGGGAGCAGCCTCCAGGCCCCGATGCCTGTTCCTTCGGGCCTTCGGCCCGGATCGCGGGGTGGACCCCGCTTCCACCTCGGGCCGCGACCTGGGCGGACACTCGCAGGGCCTCGGAGGAAACCATGGGCTGTCGCCGGTTTTCCCTCCGTGTCCTCCGTGCCCTCCGTGGTTCCACCCCTGCCCCCGGGGGGACGGGCTCACTCGGCCTTGGGCGGCAGGATCTCGGCGCAGAAGCTGGGGTCCTGGGCGGATTCGATCACCTTCTCCAGGACGTCGGTGGGGATCCGGCCCAGGTGGATGAACCGGATTCGGCCGGTGGCGTCCACGAGGTAGAGGGTGGGGGTGCCCACCACCCCGTAGCGCTCGGCCACCTCGAAGAACTGCTGGGTCTGCCTGTCGTACCCGTTGGGGAATGTGATACGGTTTGCCTCGATGAAGGGGAGGATCTTGTTGTCGTACTGGGGCCCGTCGAGGCAGATGCCCACCACCCGCACGCGGTCCTCGAGGCTCCGGGCCAGTTCCGCGAGGGCGGGAAGTTCTTTTTGACACGGGAAACAGAAATAGCTCCAGAACACGATGAGCACCGGCTTGCCCCCGTTCAGGCAATCGGTGAGGCACAGGGGGGCGCCGTCGAAGGTGGTGAGCCGGAAGTCCGGCGCCATATCGCCCACCCGCACCGTGCCGTCCGTGGGTCTTGGCGCACCCGGGTGGGCGGGGGATCCCCACAGGACCACCGCGACCACGGCCAGGAGGGCCAGAAGTTGTTGCGCAGCGTTTCGCGCTGTTTCACGGGGAGCGCGGTCCATGGCCGACGGTGACCTCCGGGTCGTGTTGGTCCACGGCCTGGGCGTGGACCACCGCATGTGGAACTTGCAACTGCCGGTTTTGCAAGAACTGGGCCCTGTGTTCGCACCGGACCTCCCCGGGTTCGGCGCCGAACCGCCGCTGCCCCCGGCCCAACGGGGCGTGGCCGCCTACGCCCGGTGGTTGTGGGACCGGATCGACGCCCACTGGGGCCCCGGGCCGGTGGCGATCCTCGGGTACTCCATGGGAGGCACCGTGGCCCTCGTGGCCGCCCTGGAGCGGCCGGAACGGGTGGCCGGCCTGGGGCTCTGCTGCACCTCGGCCCGGTGGGGCCGGGGGCTTCGCCGATGGGCCGCCCTGGCCTTTGCCGGGCTCGGGGGCCGACTGGCCATGGAGGTGTTCCAGGCCTCGGTGCGGTGGGCGTTCAGTCGCCACCAGGGGCCCGATTGGGCCCGGCCCGTGGTGGAGGACATGGTGCGCCGGGCCCACCGGCCCACGATGCGCCGGTTGTACATCGACCTCGCGCGCACCAATCTTGAGCCCCGGTTGCCCGAGTTAGGGATGCCGGCCCTCGTGGTGGCCGGCGGGCGCGACTGGCTCGCCCCCCCCTCCCACGCCCGCCGGATGGCCCGGCGCCTGCCCCGGGCCGCGCTCAGGATCCTGCCCGGCGCCGACCACATCCTGTGCCTGGGCCGGGCCCAAGAGTTCGCCGCGATCCTGGCGGAGTTCGTGCGATCTCTGCGGGCTTCGGGGCCTGGGCCGCACGCCCGGGCGGCGCGGCCCGCGCCCCAAGGGGACGGGTCGGTGTCCGGCGCGTGAGTTCCGTGTTCCCCCCGAGGTGCGCCAGACGGCCGGGGTTCGGGCCCTCACGCCCCGGGGAGAAGCCGGAAGACCGCAGACCGTCGACTGTAGACTGTAGACCGCAGACCAAAGAGGGACCTCTCATGCGTATGGCCGAGGAGATCCGGGAGTTCTTGGCGGAGGAGCCCTTCGCCGTGGTGGCCGTGGGGCTCGACCTGGGCCAGGGGGAGGAGGCCGTGCTCCTCGTGAAGACCCGCCGGGACGTGGCCGAGGCCCTGAAAAAGGCGGGGGCGCCGGTGGAGGCCGGCTGGGCCGTGGAGGCCACGGAGCACGGGCCGGTGGCCTGCTGGCTGGTCCGGTGCGAGGCCCCGGGGGCGGGGGAGCTTCTGGGCGAGGTGTACTTCGACCCCGAGGACCCGGCCGACCGGGACTACCTGCGCCGCCTGGCGGGCCAGGCCGAGGTGCGGGTCGGGTTCCTGGACGAGGACCTGGAACCCGTGTGGCTCACCGGGCTGCGGTGGGACGAGGCGCGGCGGCTCGAGGCCGAACAGGTGCTCGACCGGCTCGAGGAGCTCCTGGAGCGGTGCGAGGCCGCGGATTTCGAGGCGGCCAAGGCGGCGTTCCAGGAGGCCCACGCCCTCGATGCGTTGGTGGAGCGACTGTTCCCGGGGGAGGGGGTACAGGCGCGAAAGCTAGAAGGCTAGAAGGCTAGAAGGCCAGCGGGGTGTCCGCGCGCCCAGCCTGCGCCCGCCTTACCGTTCCAGGATCGAGCGGATCACGCGGTCGAGCTCGTCGAGGCGGTAGGGTTTGGCCACCGAGCCGGCGAACCCGTGCTCGCCGGGGGTCGCGAGCACCGGGTCCGAGGCATATCCGCTCGAGGCCACGGCCCGCACCCCGGGGTCGAACTCCCGGATCCGGCGGAGCGCTTCCTGCCCACCCACGCCGGCCGGCACGGTGAGGTCCAGGATCACGAGATCGAAGGGGCGCCCGGCCTCCCGTTCCTCCCGGTACCGCTCCACGGCCTCCTCGCCGTCGGCCGTGGCCTCCACCTGATACCCCATGTCCTCCAGCACCTCGCACAGCACGTCCCGGAGCATCTCCTCGTCGTCCATGACCAGGATGCGCGCGGTTCCGGAAGGGCGGGCCCCGTGGCCGGCCGGCTCCGGCGTCCCGGGGCTGACCGGGGCCGAGCCTGCCGCCGCCGGAAGGTACACCCGGAACCGCGTGCCCTCGCCGAGCTTCGAGGTCACGGTCACCGTGCCGCCGTGGCGCCGCACGATGGAGTGCACGGTGGCGAGCCCGAGGCCGCTCCCGGTCTGCTTTGTGGTGAAGTAGGGGTCGAAGATCTTGGGCAGGTGCTCCGGGGGGATGCCGATGCCGGTGTCCTCGACCTCGACGACCACGTACTCCCCCGTCGCAAGCCCGGGGTGTTCGTTTTCCCCGACCGTGCAGGAGCCGGCCACGACCCGGACCGTGCCGCCCCTGGGCATGGCCTGCCGGGCGTTGAGGACCAGGTTCGTGATCACCTGCTCCAGTTGCCCCGGGTCGGCTTCCACCGGCGGGAGATTGGCGGACAGGCGAAGATCAAGGGCGACGTTGGAGCCCCGCAGGGGAAACCGGGCCCACTCCTCGAGGTGCTCGGCCAGGTGGACCCTCTGGCGCACCGGTTCCCCGCCCCGGGCGAAGGTGAGAAGTTGCCGGGTGAGTTGGGTGGCCCGGAAGCAGGCGGCCTCGGCCTGGGCGAGCCGCGGGTAGGCGGGGTCCGAGGGCGCCACCTTACGCCGGGCGGCCTCGAGGTTCGCCGAGATGCCCATGAGCAGGTTGTTGAAGTCGTGGGCGATGCCGCCGGCTAGCACCCCGAGGGACTCCAGGTGCTGGGCCCGGGCGCGCTCGCGTTCGCGGCGACGTTCCTCGGTCACGTCCCGGAACACCAGGACCGCTCCCACCACGTTTCCCCGTTCGTCCCGGATCGGGGCGGCGCTGTCGGCGATCGCGGTTTCCCGGCCGTCCCGGGAAAGGAGCAGGGTGTGATGGGCGAGCCCCGCGATCCGGCCGGTGGACAGGACGGTCTGTACGGGGTCCTGGGCGGGTTCCCGGGTGGTCTCGTTGACGATCCGGAACACCTCGCCGAGAGGCCGGCCCTGGGCCTCCCGGGCGCTCCATCCCGTGAGCGCCTCGGCCGTCGGGTTCAGGAGCGCCACCCGACCCTGGGCATCCACGGCGATCACCCCGTCGCCGATGCTCTCCAGGGTCACCCGGAGCCGGTTTCGCTCGGCCTCCAGAGCGGCCTGGGTCCGCTTCAGGTCGGAGATGTCCCGGGCCACGTGCACGCAGCCCGGCCCGCCCTCGCCAGCTGGGAGGGGCGAGGTGGAGACGAAGAAATACCCGCCCAGGTGGGGCTCGTGGACCTCGGCGACGTGCGGTTTCCCGTCTTGGAGCATCCGCCGGTGGGGGCACGACGGATGGGGAGCGTCGCCGCCGTGGATCACCTCGTAGCAGGGCCGGCCCACGAGGGCCTGGGGCGAGGTGCCCAGGCGCTCCGCCAGGGCGCGGTTGACCCGGCGGATCCGGTGGTCGGGGCCGATCAGGGCGATGAGGTCCGGAACGGCGTCGAAGGTTCGCTCCCACTCCTCCTTCCCCCGCCGGACCTGCTCGAAGGCCTGGAGCCGTTCCGTGACGTCGCGCGCCGTCTCCACGATGCCCGTCACCTCGCCGCGCTCGTTCCGGAGGGGCGAGGCCAAGAGCTCCACGTGCCGGTCCTGCCCCTGGGGCCCGCGATGGATATGGGTCACGGTGACCGGTTCCCCGGTTCGGACCACCTCCTCCAAGGGGCAGGGGTGGTGTTCCCCCCCACAGGGGCCGTCACGGCCGTGGGAGAGGGCGTGACAGGTGGGCGCGTCGGGGACGGCCGAGTTTTCGCGGGCGGCCCGGTTTCGCAGGGTGACCCGGTAGTGTCGGTCGATCACCAGGATCGGTTCGGCCACGCCGTCCAGGATCGCCTGGAGGAAGTCGCGGGTCTTCTGCACGGCCCGCTTGGCCCTCCGCTGGCGCCGGGCATCGGCCGCCTGGACCACGGCGATGCCGCCCAGCAGAAACAGCACGAGCCCCACGGGTCCGGCGACCGGGCCGTAGCGCTCCCAGAATCCGGGGGGCCGGAAGAGCACCCGGCTGCCGGCCGGCAGGAGGCCCTCGCCGATCCCGAAGCGCCGGAGTTCCCGGTGGTCGAACAGCCAGGGGTTGGCGCCGGTCCGGACCACGGGGAGGTCCAGGGGCTTCGCGCCCTGGAGGACCCGCAGCGCGAGCCGCCCGGCCGTGCGGCCCTGGGCCGCGCCGCTCACGAGCTTTCCGCCCACGATCCCGTGGCCCAGGAACATGTCCCAGAAGGAGTACAGGGGCACCGAGGCGGCCTGACGGAGCCGGCGGGCCGCCGTGCCGAACTCGAGGGCCGTGCCCTCTCGGTCCCTCAGGGTCTCGAGCAGGACGGCCACGGTGCCGGCCCGGAGTCGGGCCGCATCGTGAGCGGCCTCTTCGGCGGTGAGCCCGGGCCGGAACCGGAGGAGGCCCTCGAGACCGAGGTTCCGGGCCGCCTCCACAAGGCCCCTCCGGTTCGCCCGGAAGGTGGGGGTGTCGGCCCCGTACACCACCAGCGCCGAGAGGTCCGGGTGAAGCCGCCGGATCAGGTCCAGGTTCTCCCGGAACTCCACCTCCTCGGCCACCCCGGTCACGGGGGCCAGCCCCGCCAGGAGGTCGTCGGAAAACCCGTTGATCCCGCAGAACACCACGGGCACGGCGCCGAACACCCGGTCCCGCCGTTCCCTCAGGAACGCGAGGGCGTTGTTGTCGCAGGCGATCACCACGGCGGGTGGCGGGGAAGCGTACTTGGCGGCGAGGAGCCGCTCCTGGAGGTCGAGGTAGGCGGGGTCGCGGTGGGACTTCGTGTCGAGGTACTCGAACCGTAGGTCCACGGCCGGCTCGGCCGGGCCCAGCTCCTCCCACAGCCCCTCGTTGACCCGGTCCACCCAGGAGAGGCCCTGGTGGTAGGAGTGCACCACCACCACGAGGCGGTGGGACCGGGCCGCGACCGGCGGAGCGGCCGCGAGGAGCCAGGCGAGGGCGACGGACAGGAACCAGCGGGTCATCCGGGGGCGCCTCCGGGGTACCGACAGGGATCGTTCCCGTTTCGGCCGGCCCGCCCCAGATCTTTAAGTCCGCATGATCCCAGGATTAGTCTTTTTTTACAAGCCCCCTCGCGATCCGGATCCCCGCAGGGAAAGTGTCGGGGTCCACGTAGTGGATGCGGCCCACGTAGCGCTGGAGCACCGGCCCCGGGGTATGGGGGGTGCCCCAGTCCTTGGCGGCGTACAAGACGCGTTCCAGCCGGTCAGCCTCCTCGTCCCCGGGGAACGGGGTGACGAGGTGGACGTAGGAGCGCCGGTGCTGGGCCTCGGCCGCCAGGGCGTCGAGGAGTTCCGGCAGGGCGTGGGCCGGGCCCCCGCGGGGCACCTCGCCCCGGAGCGCCAGGGGTGCGGCCGGGGGCTCCGGCGCGTCCACCCACCGGGTGTGGTACTCGGGTTTGGGCACGGCCAGGGCGGTCCACCGGAGCCTGTCCCAGACCCAGAACGCCACGAGGTTCCAGTATTTGGACGAAAGCACCGGGAACGGGAGCCGCTCGGGGTCGGCCGGCCCGGGGGCGATCTCGATCTCGAGTCCGTGCCCGAACACCCGGGCGGCTTCGGCCGCGAGCCGATCCCGGGCCGCCAGGAGTTCCCGGTGGGCCCAGCCTGCCCCGGGAACCTTGACCCGGAGCCCGGCCTGCGTGCGCTCGAGGCCGGTGATGCCGTCGAGCCGGCGGGCCAGGTCGGGGGCGTGGAGCCGCAGGTGGGAGACGAGGGCCGCCACCGGGAGCATCAGCCGCCCTCCCGGTACCAGGCCGAGGCCCGGTAGAGGGCGAGGCCCTCCGAAAGCCCCACCCGGAGCACGGCGGCCGCCGGCACCGCCAGGAGCACCCCCACCACCCCGAAGAGTTCGCCCCCGGCCAGCACCGCCACGATCACGGCGACCGGGTGCAGCCCCACCCGGTCGCCCACGAGCCGGGGGGTGAGCACAAACCCCTCGAGGGCCTGGCCCGCGGCAAAGACGCCCCACACGGCCAGCAGGTGGGCGAGGTTGTGGTACTTGAGGAGCGCCAGGAGGCTTGCCAGAACCACGCCGACCAGGGTGCCCAGGTAGGGCACGATGAAGAGCGCGCCGGCGAGGCCGCCCACGACCCAGGGCATGTCGATCCCGGTAAGGGTGAGGCCCACCGCGTACACCAGCGCCAGCGCGGCGCACACCGCGATCTGGCCCCGCACGAAGGCCCCCAGGGCCTCGTCGGCCCGCTCCAGCACCCGGCTGGCGAACGGCTGGTGCCGAAGGGGCACGAGGTCCACGATCCGGGAGCCCAGGCCGTTGAAATCCAAGAGCAGGTAGAAGGCGAACACCGGGATCAGGGCCAGTCCCAGCAGGGTGCCCACGAGCCCCCAGAGGTTCGCCACCACCCGGCCGGCCACGGCCGCGGCCTTGCCCCCCAGGTCGGGAAGGCTCGTGCCGACGGCCCCCAGGAGTTCCGAGAGCCCGGCCGCCGGGTCGGCCGGCAGGGGCCGCCCGATCCAGGCCTCCAGCCGGGGGATCCAGCTGGTGCGGGCCGCCTCGAGGTAGCCCGGCAGCGCCCGGGTGGCGTCGCGCACCTGCTCCACCAGGGTCGGGATCACGACGATCACGGCGAGCACGGCCAGGAGGGAGGCAAAGGTCAGCAGAATCAGGATGCCCGCGGCCCGGGGAATGCGGCGCGCCTCCAGGCGGTCGAGGAGGGGGTCGAGGGCGTAGGCGATGAACCAGCCCACCAGAAGCGGCACCACCACGGTCTCGAGCCGCGCCAGAAGCCAGAGCCCGGCGGCCACGCCGGCCAGCGCCCACAGGGTCGTGCTCAGTCGGTCCCGTGCCATGGGAAGGATCGGTCCTCGGTCAACGGTCGTCGGTCTCCGGCCGGGGCATGGGCCCTGCTTTGGGCCCGCGGAACATCGGTCCCCGCGCGCTGCTCCGCCTTGCGCTCTGGGGCGGGGTGCCGCCCGCCGCCCAGCGGCCCCGGCGAGACTACCCCACGATCCACGGTAGAAGAAAGAGGCAGGCGTTTCCCGCGGCGTGGACGAGGTAGGGCGCCCACAGGCTCCCGGAGCGCTCGTAGGCGAGGCAGAACACCACCCCGCCCACCACCTGGGTCCAGGGAACCGCGGCGGTGCCCAGGTGGGCCAGGGCGAACACGGCCGTGGATCCCGCCACGGCCGGCCAGGGCCCCCAGCGGTCCCGAAACGACCCGTAGAGGACCCCCCGGAAAAGGAGTTCCTCGAACGCCGGCGCAACGAGCGCCCCCACGAGGAGGAGCCAGGCCAGGTGGTCCGGCGCCAGGCGGGGTCCCGCCAGGACCCCGAGCCACCCGTGCCCGGTGGCTAGCCGAACGATCGCCTCGGAGCCGAACGCGGCGGCCCCGAAGGCCAGCGCCCAGGCGATGCCGGTTCGCGCCCCGGCCCGGGCCGGGGCGCCGCCGAGCCCGAGCCGCCCCGCGCCGAACCCCCGCGCCCTCCACCAGGCGGCGGCGAGGGCGAGTTCCCCGAGGCGGATCGCCCCGGTCCACCCCAGGGCCGCTACCGGGGAGGGCGGCCGCGGCAGGGCCCGGGCAAGGCCCGCTTCAAGGAGGGCCCAGGCCGCCACGGCCGCCACGGCCTCGGCCGGGGTCAGGGCCCGGGCCGCCATCCCAGCCTCCGGAGCCCCTCCCAGGCCCGTTCCTTCACGTACCAGTCGGCCTCGCCGTCCAGGATCCGCCGGAGGGCGCGGCGGGCCTCGGGGGTCCCGATCCGGCCCAGGGCCTCGGCCGCCCCGTAGCGCACGTTGATCACGGGGTCCCCGAGGGCCCGCACGAGATCCCCTTCCCAGCCGGGGCCCAGCCGGCCGGCGGCGCGGGCGGCGTAGAACCGCTCGGCGGGCCGGGCGGCCGCGAGCCCCTCCCGCACCCGCACGGGGTCGGGCCGCTGGGGTGCGGCGAGCTCGGCCCGGACGCGGGCGAGCCACGGGGGCGGCCGGGACACCGCCGCCACGAGCCCGGCGAGGAGGAGGGCGCACACGAGAGCCCCGAGCCTCCGTTGGGGCTCGGTCGGCATCCACGAACCGAGCCACACCGCGAGGGCGCCGAGTAGGCCGGCCAGGACCAGGGGGCACCCGGAGAAGAGGGCCGCCGCGGTGGTCCGGCGAAGGGGCCTGGCCGGGTCGTGGCGGTCGGAGAGCCGGGCCCAGGCCTCCCGCTGGCCGGCCGGATCGCGGGGCCAGGCCAGTTCGGCGCCCCCGGCTTGGAGCCGGGACCCGCCGGGGCCCGGGAGGAGCCGCGCGTCGGCCGCCTCGGCCCGGTCCACGCACCACGCGCCGAGCCGGGCCAGGTCCCGGCAGGCCGCCTCCCGGTCGTCCACCCCGGGATCCACCCACGCCGTGGGCTGGCTTCGGGCCCGGAGGGGCTTGATCGCCTCGGCCGGGTAGAGGGTCCAGCGGTAGTAGAAGGTGTCGAGGGCGAGCGCCGGCCCCGTCGGCCGCGCCAGGAGCACCCGGTCCCGGAACCGGGTGAACGCCCCTTCCGGCGCCCGGGCCCAGGGCACGAGGCCAAGAAGCGCCACGAGGGCGCAGACCAACGGGAGGAGCCCCTGCCGCGAGGGCCGAAGCCCGGCGCCCCACCGGCCGGCGGCGAGCGCCGGCGCCAGGGCGGCCGCCGCGAGGCCCGCATCGCGGCCCCAGGCGTAGAGGAGGGCCGGGGCGAGGGCCGCGGCCCAGGGGAGCCGCCGGCCCCAGGAGTTCGGGAGGGCGCCCAGAAGGCCGGCCGCGGCGGCCAGAAGCGCCGCCCCGCCGAGGCCGAGGCTCAGGCCGAAAAACACGGCCCCCGCCCCGGCCGGGGCCCAGGACCCCAGGGTCTCCAGGTGGCCGGCGCCCGGGAGGGCCGGGATCCCGGCCTCCAGGAGGGCCCGGTTCTTGGCCAGAAGATGGAGCGCCGCCTCCCGGGTGCGCACCGCCCCCAGCGCGCCTCCGGCGACGACGCCCAGGCCGAGGCAGGCCAGGAGGGCTCCGCCCGTTCGGGGCGAGGCGTCGAAGCTTTCGTTCGTCATGAAGGTCTATCCGTTTCCCCGGGAGGTATGGGGCTGGGAGGTTCAAATCCAAGCGACGCCGTGTGGGCACCCCCGAGTCCCCGGTGGGTTCGGCCGCCGAGCCGCCCGGCCAGGCAGTCTACCGGTTCCGGGCCTGGGCCTCCAACGTCCACGAACGCTGGCCCCCCGGGGGGCGGTTCCGGTACATTGGCGGGGCGTTCCCGTTTCCCCAGACCCAAGGAGGAAATCTCATGCCCGAGGAGCGTCGCCGCCACGAACGGATTCCCAAGCGGGCCACCATCACGTGCCAGGAGATCACCTATCCGCTGGGGCAGGCCCCCGAACTGGAGGCCGAGATGCTCGACGTGAGCGAAGGGGGGGTGCGCCTGGTCCTCGGCCGGCCCCTCGACCCCGAGCGGCCCGTGCAGGTGGCCCTGCGGCTGGTGGGCTGGAGCAAGCACTCCTCGGAGTTCCTCAAGCACGACCAGGACTCGGTCACCCGGCCGCTCACGGCCATCGGCCGGGTGGCCCGGCACCGCCCTTTGGACGGGGGGCGCCACGAGGTGGGCATCGAGTTCGTGGACATCTGGGACGATCACTGGCAGGCCATGCGCCGGTACCTCGAGCGGGAGAAGGAACGACTGGCCCGCGTTGACCCGCCCGCCGGGGCTGGCCTAGAGTAGCCGACAAAACACCGGTTCGGCGCCGCTCGACGCCGGGAGGCCAGGCGATCCATGCACATCCGCGAAGAGCTCGACATCCTGATTCGGTCCCGCCAACCCGTGATCTCGGTGGTCACGGGGGAGGAGGAGCGGGCCCGCGACCTCCTGAAGGAGGTGGCCCAGGGGCTCAACGGCCGGGACCTCTTTTTCTGGAACACCGTGATGGGGTTTCGGCGGGAGGGGGGCTCGAACCCCCTGGACGAGGGCCGCATGGACCCCCTGACGGCGCTCCAGCGGATCGAGGGCTACCGGGGCGACGGCATCTTCGTGCTCGAGGATTTCCACCCCTTCTTCGAGCAGCCGGTCATCGTGCGGATGCTCCGGAACCTGCTGTACTCCCTGCGGGCCACCCGGAAGACCGTGGTGCTCGTGTCGCCGTTCTTCAAGCTCCCCCCCGAGATCCGCGACGACGTGCCCCAGGTGTTCCTCCCCCTTCCCGACTACGAGGCCCTGCGGGAGATCCTCCACGAGATCTGCGAATCGCGGGACGTGAAGGTGGACCTCTCGAAGGAGGCCGAGGAGAAGCTCGTGAAGTCGGCCCTGGGGCTCACCGAGAACCAGGCCCGGGGCGTGTTCGTCAAGGCCATCCTCAAAAACCAGGTGCTCGACCAGTCGGCGATCCAGCTCGTCTTGTCCGAAAAGCAGAAGGTGATCCGCAAGGAGGAGGTGCTCGAGTTCTTCCCGGCCCGGGAGAAGATCTCGGACATCGGCGGGCTCGACAACCTCAAGGACTGGCTCAAAAAGCGCGACAAGGCCTTTTCGAGCCGTGCCAAGGAGTACGGGCTCCCGAATCCCAAGGGCATCCTCATCATCGGCATCCAGGGCACGGGAAAAAGCCTCACGGCCAAGGCCACCTCGGCCCTGTGGCGCCTGCCGCTGCTGCGGCTCGATATGGGCAAGGTGTTCGGGAGCCTGGTGGGCGAGTCGGAGGAGCGCATGCGAAAGGCCCTTCTTCTGGCCGAGACCATCAGCCCCTGCATCCTGTGGATCGACGAGATCGAGAAGGCCTTTTCCTCCGTGACCGGGGCCGGGGACTCCGGCACCTCGGCCCGGGTGTTTGGCACGTTCCTGACCTGGATGCAGGAGAAGGAAAAGCCGGTGTTCGTGATCGCCACGGGCAACGACATTACCAACCTTCCCCCGGAGCTCATGCGCAAGGGCCGGTTCGACGAGATCTTCTTCGTCGATCTGCCCAACTACGAGGAGCGCATGGAGATCTTCCGGGTGCACCTGTCGAAGGTGCGCCCCGTGATCCGCCACTACGACATCCCGCTCCTCGCGGGGGAGACCGAGGGGTTCAGCGGCGCCGAGATCGAGCAGGCCATCATCAATGCCATGTACAACGCCTTTGACGACGGCGAGCGGGATTTCACCACCGAGGACATCCTCCAGGGAATCCGGGAGGTGGTGCCGATCTCGAAGCTCATGAGCGAGCGGATCGAGCGGCTCCGGGAGTGGGCCGCCGACCGCACCCGCAAGGCGAACAAAGAGATGCACTGACCGGCTCCGGCCAGCTCCCCGTCCAACGCGAGGTGGATTCCCATGTCCCACTTTTCCCGGCTCAAAACCCGCATCGTGGACCTTCTGTTCCTGAAGCGCGCTCTGGCCGACATGGAGCTCGAGGTGGTGGAGGGCCGCGCCAAGATCCGGGGGTACCTGGGGCGGAAGATGACGGTGGACCTCAAGGTGCGCACCCCCGACGGCTACGACATCGGGTTCATCAAGAACGGCGACACCTACGAGGTGGTGGCCGACTGGGACATGGTGCGGGCGTTCTCCCAGGAGGCGTTCGTCAAGGAGGTCACCCGCCGGTACGCCTACCACGTGGTCAAGGACCAGCTGGAGGGCCAGGAGTTCCAGGTGGTGGAGGAGCAGCGCCAGGGCGAGACCGTGAGCCTCACGCTGCGGCGCATGTGAGGGGGGCGGCGGTCTTCCGGCCGCGTCGGCCCGGGGACGATGGCCGGAGGCCGGCCGATGTGGCCTTTGCTTTTTCCCGGCAGGGAAACGAATCCCTCCACCGGGTTCGGGCGCCATCGTTCGAATCGGAGAACGTTCGGCCGCCAAGCGGCCAAGCCGCCCGGCCGCCTGACGTGAAACGGCAAGCGAACCGCTCCCACGGGGTGGGACGCGAGGACGCGCAAAACCCACGGGGGGCGCGTCCTCGCGTCCCAGCCTCCCAGCATCCCAGCGGGGACGTCACATGGAAGAGGTCAAGGTCACCATCGACGAGGACGGGAACGTCAAGGTCACCGTGTTCGGGGCCAAGGGGAAAAAATGCCTCGACATCACCGAGAAGATCGAGGCCCTCCTGGGGGGGGAGGTGGAGCGGGAGTTCACCTCGGAGTACTACGAGGAAGAGGTGGAGGAGCGCGAAGGGGTCCGGGTGAAGGACAAGGCCTGACCGTTCGCCCATGGACGACCTGATCCACCGCCCGCTGGGGGATCTCCTGGAGGAGATCCTCGACCGGGGGCCCGGCGCGTTCCACCGCTACGC
This sequence comes from Deferrisoma sp., assembly GCF_054681715.1. NCBI lineage: Bacteria > Pseudomonadati > Thermodesulfobacteriota > Deferrisomatia > Deferrisomatales > Deferrisomataceae > Deferrisoma > Deferrisoma sp. The sequence continues at coordinate 35,730 of NZ_BAAHFQ010000011.1, read as the reverse complement.
CGGCCCGGTGGGCACCGCGCCCCTTCGATACCGGCTGGCCGTGCTCTTGGGGGGGCTGTGCCTCGGGCCCGAACTGGGCGAGGCGCTCCACGAGTGGGTGGCCCGACCCGACTCGGCGGACAAGCGGGCCCTCATGCTGGGCCTGGGGTTCCTCGGCCATCCCCTGGCCGAGGGGTATCTCGCCCGGCTGTGCCGGGAACGGGGGGCGCTCGACGCCGCCGCTGCCGCGGTGCGGGCCCTGGGCCGGATCCGGGGCCCCAAGGCGTTCCCCCTGGTGGTGGGGGCCCTGGAGCACCCGTTCCTGAGGGCAGCCGCCTGCGAGGCTCTCGTGCTCTACGGGGGAGACGAGGCCGTGGCGGCCCTCCTGCCCCTGGCCGAGGATCCGGCGGCCTTCCGGGCCCTGGCCGAACTGGGGGCGGCCGGCGCCCGGGATCTGTTTCTCACCCGGCTGGCCGAGGATTCCCCGGTGGGCGCGTGGGCCGCGGCCGGCATCGGCCGGCTGGGGGATCCGGACCTGGCCCGCGAGCTCCTGCCCTGGATCGGGTGCGGCGATCCCGAGAAGGCCCGGGCCGCGTTCGAGGCCTACGCCGCCCTGGGCGCACCGGAGGGCCTCGGGCCCCTGCTCGAGGCGGCCGGGCCCCGGCCGGAGCCCTGGGCCCTCGAGGCCCTGGGCCGGCTTCCTCACGCCGAGGCCCAGGAGTTCGTGGCCCGGATCCTGGATCCCGAGGAGTCCGGGGGCTGGCTGCGCCGGCTGTTTCGGCGGAAAGCCCGGCCGGCAGACCCCGTGCCCGTCTACCGGGCGCTCCGGGCGGCCACGGCGCCCGGCGCCCTGGAGCGGCTCGCGCTGCGGATCGCCGCGGAGACCGGACCGGGGTTGCGGGAGCTTCTCCTGGTGCGGGCGTTCCGGGAGGATCCCCGGTACGCGGCCGAACTCGAGGCCGTGTGGCGCCGGGGGGAGCTTCTGCCCGCCTACCTGGCGGCCCGGTGTCTCCTGCAGGTGCCGACGACCGAGTTCTTGGCCGAGGCGGTGGGGGAGCTCTCCCGGACCGGGCTCGTGGAGGCCGACGGGCTGCCCCCGGGCGCCGACCCCGAACGGCTCCTGGAGCGCACGGCGGCCGAGGCAAACCCGGTGGTGAACGTGGCCTCGTTTCTGGACGAGGGGTTCGTGGACCTCGACGCCCTGGAGACCGAACTGCGGCACCGGTTCGCCGCCGGGGCCTATCCGCCGGCCGAGTCGCCGGCGTCCCGGCTCGGGGGGCCGGTGGACGGGGGGCTCGGCCGGTACCTTTCGGCCCTGGCCGCCGCCCACCCGGGCCGGCGCGAGGGGCTCCACCGCCTGTGGAACCTGCTCCTCCAGCTCGAGGACCGGGGGGATCCGCTCCTGGAGCTTTTTTTGTGCTGGGAGGGCCGCCACCGGGGTGGGCTCCACCGGGCGATCTTCCACGGCCTCCCCACGGCCCTCGGCCGGTGGATCCAGGGGAAAACCGATCGGAACCTCCCCGAGGTGGACGGGATTGAGGCGCGCCTGCCCGCCGAAGGCCCCCTCGTCGGGCCCGTGCGCCACATGCTCGAGCGGGCCCGCTCGGCGCTCAAGGCGGAGTGCAGGGACATGGTGCTGCTGGTGGAGGGGCAGGTCCGGGGCGACATGGTGCTCATCGAGGCGCTGTGATGGCCGGGCGGCTGGGCGGCCAGGCGGCTGGGCGGGCCACGGCTCGCGTGTCCCGACGGTGCCGCTCGTGCCGGGTCTGCCGACAACGCCGCCAGGGGCTGGGCCAAGGGGAGCGCGTGGAAGTACGGGGGGCGCCGCCCAGCCGCCGAGCGGCCGGCCGCCTAGCGGACGTTGCCGTACGTCCCCCTCTGGAACGAGGCCGACACCCCCCGCCCGGGGCGAGGGGCTTGCCGCAACGTACAGGCCGATTTCTATCAACCCGGCGCCAATAGAGGCGCGCAAGGAAGTCGCCAGGGCATGGGGCCTGCTTCCGGCCGTGCGTGAGTGCAGCATCCGGCCACTGTAGGAGCCACGCCCGGCGCTCCAGCAGGCCCCATGCCCCGGACCGTGCCTATTTAGCCGCCGGACCAATAAGGATCTGAGCCGTGGCCGATATCGCCGTTGATCTCGGGAACTACAACACGCTGATCACCTTCCGGGAGGGCGACATCCGGTACCGGGGTCTCCTGCGGGGCGTGGCCCGTCAGGTCCGGGAGGTGCCCGGCACCCTGTTCGTGCCGTCGCTCGTCCATTTCGGCCGCCAGGTGCTCCTGGGCGAGGAGGTCTTGCGCGCCGGGGTATACGGCGACGAGGCGACATTTCGCGACCTCAAGGACCACATCCTCCACCCCACGCCCGTGGCCCGGAAGGTGGGGGACCGGCGCATCACCCACAAGGAGGCCGCGGCCGCGTTCCTGCGGGGGGTGCTCGATCGGCTCTCCGGGGAGCTCGACGAGGGGATCCACGCCGTGCTCCTGTTCCCTTCGGTGGACGGGGAGTCGTTTCGGGAGTGGCTGCGGGGGGCCGACCTGGGGCCCGTGCGGTCGGTCACCCTGGTGGACGAGGACACGGCCCTGGCCCTGGGGTACGGTCTCAATCTCTTCACCGACGACCTGGTGCTCGTGTTCGATTTCGGGTTCTCGGCCGTGCGGGTGCGGGTGGTACAGTTCCACTGGATGGGCCGCGAGGCCTACACGCCCCCGGTGGTCAAGGCCGCGGTCAGCGTGCCCGTGGGCACGGCGGACCTCAAGCAGAAGATCCTCCGGGAGCTCCACGCCGACGACGTGGGAAAACCCCTCCCCTCGTTCTATTGGAAGAAGTTCGTGCTCCACGAGCACGACGACCACGCCTGGCGCCGCGAGGAGTTCCGGCGGATCCTCGAGCGGGAGAACCTGGCGGCCGAGGTGCAGCGGGCCCTCGACCGGGCCCTGGAGGAAGCCCGGTTGGGCGGCGTGGACCCGGGGCAGATCCGCAAGGTGCTTCTCCTGGGCGGAGGAACCCGGATCCCGGTGGTGCGCCGGGTGCTCGACGAGAACTTCGGCGACCGGGTGCTGGGCCACGAGCCCGAGCTCGCCCCGGGCCGGGGGGCGCTTTTGTTCCTCTCGGACAGCCCGGTGGACGACATGGTGCGGGAGACGTACTCGCTCCAGGTCCGGGATCCCATCACCGGCCAGTACCATTACCCGGTGGTGGTGGAGCGGTTCACCCGCTATCCCACCCGCAACCCCACGGCCCGGTACATCGTGAACACGTTTTACGACGGCCAGTACGAGCTCCACCTCCGGGTGTATCGCTCGGCCGGCGGCGGCCCCCGGGCCGAGGCCCGGGAGATCCTCTACGGCGACGACGGCCGGATCAGCTTCGTGGCCTCCCAGGAGGACGAAACCCACGAGCCCGCCATGGACGCGCCCCTGGTGATTCCCGTGCACCCGCCGGGCCGGGTGGGGGAGCGGCGGTTTCTGCTGGAGTTCAAGGTGGACGCCCGGAAGCGCCTCACGGTCACCGTGAAGGACCTGCGCGAGGAGAAGGTGATTTGGGAGGACCGGCCCTTGATCGAACTCCGGTAGCCGACCCCGGGGCCGCCCGGCGCCTGGCCAAGGCCCAGATCGCGGTGGGCGTGCCCGCGCTCCTGGTGGTCGTGGCCGGGCTGTTCCTGGTGTGGCAGATGAAAGGGGGGATCGCGGCCGCCGTGGCCGCCGGGTTCCTCGCGCCGGTGGTGGCGGTGTTCGGGGCCTACTTCTGGCTCGCCTGGCGCCGGTTGCGCCGCGGCGGGGAGTCCGGGGAAGGGGGTGCGCCGCCCGTGCCAGGAGCCGGTGGACGGGAGGCAGAGGACAGGGGGAGTTCTGACATCCGACGTCTGAACTCTGATCCCTGATACGGAAGCCGCTCCTTCAGAGCGGGATCGGCGACGACGCAGGGATCCCGAATGCTTTGGGCCGCCGAGCCGCCAAGCTGCCCCGCCGCCCGGCGGAAGTTATACGCAGCGTTAGCCCTTCCAGTACCGCACCGGCCCCACGTCCACGTGGACGAACTCCCGGTAGGAGCCCACCCCCCCGACCCGAAGGCGCTGGGCGGCGCGCCGTAGGTCGCGCAGGCGCACCCCCGGGAGCCGGACGTCCGCCGCCATGCCCCGCAGGTGAAAGCTCCGGCGGGCCACCCCGTGGCCGTTGCGGCGCAGGAGCTCGTTGTACCGGGGCGAGCGGTAGCCCGACACGAGCTCGTAGGGTTCGCCCGGCCGGCCGAGGGCCACCTGGACGCGGTCGAGCAGGTCGAACAGTTCGGGGGCGATGGGGTGGACCTCGCCGGTGTAGTGGCAGCGAAAGAGGCGGGAGAGTTCTTCCAGCCCCTCGGGGATCCAACCCCCGCCGTCCCGGTAGCGTACCCGGCAGCGCTCGCCCGTGTGCACGCTGCACACGGCCAGAACGCCGGTGGGCTCCGGCCCCGCGGCCGCCTGCGCGGTCCCGTTTCCCCACCCCGGCACGGCGAGCGCCGCGCAGGCCAGGGCGATCCGGCCCAGGGCTTCCCTTCGGTTCATGGACCCATCCTTACGGTCGTTGGTCCGCGGTCTTCGGTCGCCGGTTACGACGGCCATGCGCCGCTGGGCGCGGCGCGGCCCGGCCCGGGCGGACAGGGATGATAACGGTTCTAAATTTTGGGTACAACCGGTTTCGTCAGCTTTCTTCGATTGCCCACCCCTCGAACCACGGTCGCAGATCCTCGAGCGCGTCTTCGATCGACCAGGGGACGGCCTTTGCCAGCAGGTCGAGCAGGACCACGGCGTTCACGGCGGCGTCGCCCCGGGTGGCCTCGCGGAGGCGCTCGGCCAGGCAGCGGTTCACCTCCTGCACCCGCCGGTAGATCCGTTCGAGCCCGGCCAGGCCCGGATCGGGGGGGAGCCCGGCCAGGTGCCGGGCCAGAAGGTACGAGCCCACGGCCCGGAACACGGTCTCCTCCTCGGTGGAAAGCGGCAGGTGGAACCGGGCCATGGGGCGAAACGGCGCGAGGTGGGGACACCCGCTCGAGGGGAGCACGAGGCCGATCAGCGACCCGAGGGCCCGCTGGAGCGTCGTCCGGGCCCGGACCGTCCGTTCGGGGGTCTCCACCGTGAGATCCACGGGCTCGTGGGAGGTCCTGCCGTCGGCGAGGCCCAGGAGGGGCGTGAGGCTCACGGCCGCCGGGCACTGGGGTGTTGCCCCGGGGTCCAGGGGGCATCCCGGACAGCGCAGGCGGCCCAGGGCGGTCCAGGCCGGTGCGCTCCCGGGCTCCGGCCCGGGCCCGCCTCGGCCAACCTCCACGGAAACCTCGCGGCCGTCCTCGAACCGAAACGCGTAGCGGATGGTGGCGCCCATGCAGGCCTACGGAAATCGTTTCCCACCCCGGGTTGTCCCCAAACGGTAGCACTTTCTTGAAAGGGGCTGGGAACCCGGGGTATAGTCGCGACGATTCTCTTTCATTTTCCCATTACGGGGTTCGATGGGGGTCGGGATGCTCGTTCTGACACGGAAGGTTGACGAATCCATCATGATCGGGGACACGGTCGAGGTGAAGGTGCTCGGCATCGACGGCGGCGCCGTCAAGTTGGGCATCCAGGCCCCCCGGGAGATCCCCGTCCACCGCAAGGAGATCTACGAGGAGATCCGGCGCGAGAACCTGGCCGCCTCCCAGGGAGGGGCGGTGGATCCCGACCGGCTCAAGGGCCTCCTTCGGAAAAAGGGCTAGCCCTCACCGCACCGTGAGCACCGAGCAGGGGGCGGTGCGGCGCACCCGCTCCCCCACGCTCTCGAAGGCGAGGTGCTGGAGGAGGTGCTGGCCCCGGGTTTCGGGCCTCTCCCCCACCACGATCAGGTCCGCCCCGCAAGAGGCCGCGTACCCCACGATCTCCTCGGCCGGCCGGCCGGTGAGGACCACCCGCACCAGCCGCACCCCCCAGAGTTCCTCTCCCCGCAGGAAATCGTCGAGCCGCCGCCGGGCCTTGCGGGTGGCCCGTTCGCACAGGCGCACCCTGGAGGCCTCGTCCACCTTCACGAAAAAGACCGACCGTAGATCCGGCTGGCAGGCCACGTGCACCAGGTGGAGCTCGGCCCCCAGGTCCCGTGCGAGGGCGATCGCCCTGCGCAGGGCCCGCTTCGAGCCCGGGCTGAAGTCGGTTGTGGCCACGATGCGACGGAACGCCGGCTCGCGGCCGGGCGCCCGCAGGTCCAGGGGGTCGGCGGTCATGACGGTGCCTCCTCGGGGGCCTGCCCCCGCTGCTCGGCCCGCTTCTTCTCCCACCAGGCGAGGCGCTTGGCGATCTCCCGCTCGAACCCGAACCGGCCCGGCCGGAAGTACCGGCGGCCCGCCAGGGCGTCGGGAAGGTAGGTCTGGGCGACCACGGCGTCGGGATGGTCGTGGGGGTAGAGGTAGTCCTTGCCGTGGCCCATCTCCCGGGCGAGCCGGGTGGGGGCGTTCCGGAGGTGCAGGGGCACGGGAAGGTTCCCGTGTTCGCGCACGTCCTTCCGGGCCCGCAGGTAGGCCGCGTACGAGGCGTTCGACTTGGGGGCGGTGGCGAGGTACACGGCGGCCTGGGCGAGCGGGATCCATCCCTCGGGCATCCCCACGAAGTGGACGGCGTCCTTGGCGGCCAGGGCGATCCGCAGGGCCTCGGGGTCGGCGTTCCCCACGTCCTCGCTGGCGAAGATCACGAGCCGCCGGGCGATGAAGAGGGGGTCCTCCCCGGCCTCCACCATGCGGGCGAGCCAGTACAGGGCCGCATCGGGGTCCGAGCCCCGCAGGCTCTTGATCAGTGCGCTCACCACGTCGTAGTGCCAGTCGCCCCGGGTGTCGTGGTAGAGGGTGGGGCTCTGGAGGAGCTGGGCCAGCCCTTCCCGGGTCACCCTGGCGGCGCCCTCGCAAGGGCCAGGCGCCGCCAGGGCGGCGGCCTCCAGGAGGTTCAGGGCCCGCCGGGCGTCCCCCTGTGCCGCCCGCAGGAGGAGTTCCTCGGCCTCCGGGTCGAGCTCCACGCCGGGCAGCCCCCGGTCGGCATCGTTCAGGGCCCGATGCGCGATGGTCCGGAGCTCCTCTTCCCCGAGGGGTTCGAGCCGGACGACCAGGAGCCGCGAGAGGAGGGGCGAGACCACCTGGAACGAGGGGTTCTCGGTGGTGGCGCCCACCAGGGTGACGGTGCCGGCCTCCACGTGGGGCAGGAGCGCGTCCTGCTGGGCTTTGTTGAACCGGTGGATCTCGTCGAGGAAAAGCAGCGTCGCCCGGCCGCCCTCCCGGGCCTCGGCGGCCCGGGTCACCACCTGGCGCACCTCCTTGACCCCGCTCTCCACGGCCGAGAGCTTCTCGAACCGGTACCCGGTGATCTCGGCGAAGAGATGGGCAAGGGTGGTCTTGCCGCTCCCCGGGGGGCCCCACAGGAGGAGCGACGGCAGGATCCCGGCCTCCAGGGTCGCCCGGAGCGGCCGCCCGGGGGCCAGGAGGTGGTCCTGGCCCACCACCTCGTCGAGGCTGCGGGGCCGCATCCGATCGGCCAGGGGCGCGCGCGGCTTCGTTTCCCGGGGTTTCATGGTTTGTTAGAATAGCGGCTTCGCGGCGGGGAGGCTAGGCGGCCAGAGAGGCCCTCCTCAGATCTCGTGGTCTTCCCGAGGGGTGGAGCTGGGGGCCCCTCCTTCGCTGAACGGCCTCGCAGGGGCCGCCTCGGCGCGGTCCGCTGCGGCGCGTGAGGGCACGCGCCGCGGCCGCTCCCCTGGCGCCGGGCGACCCGAGCTGCTCGGCCGTCGCGCTTCGTCGGGACCCCCAGCCCCACCAGCGTAATTTGCGTGCTTCTTTGTGAGACGGAACACTGGGAGGCCGGACCGCGCGCAGTGCCGGTGAACAGGGTTGGACGGGCGGGCCGTCCGCACGTCCCAACGTCCTAATCAACCCGGCGTCAATACAGGCGCGCAAGGAGATCGCGAGGGCATGGGGCCTGCTTCCGGCCGGGCGTGAGTGCGGCATCCGGCCACTGTAGGAGCCACGCCCGGCGCTCCAGCAGGCCCCATGCCCCCGACCGTGTCTATTTGGCCGCCGGAGTAATAGCGTCCCAACGTTTCAGGAGCCGACCGGGTGCCCCTTCGCATCGTTTCCGTCTTTTGCAAACGAAACTCCCCCGAGGCCGAGCGGGCCGCCGAGCAGTTGCGCCGGTGGGCCCGGGACCGGGGCATCCAGGTTCTCGACGACGGCCGGTTCGGCGAAACGGCTGCGCCGGCCGACATGGTGATCGTGCTCGGGGGCGACGGCACCCTGCTCGCCGCGGTGCGGGCCCTTGCGGGACGGGAGATCCCGGTGCTGGGGGTGAACATCGGGTTCCTGGGGTTCCTGACCGAGATCCCCCTGGCCGAGCTGTTTCCGACCCTGGAGCGGATCCGGGAATCCGGGTGGGACGTGGACCCGCGCACCATGCTCGAAGGGGAGGTCGTCCGCGGCGGCCGCCGGCTCCAGGCGTTTCGGGTCTTGAACGACGTGGTGTTCAACAAGGGCGCCCTGGCCCGGATCAGCGATCTCGAGGTCCGGGTCGACGGCGCCTATCTCACCAACTACCGGGGCGACGGGCTGATCCTGTCCACCCCGACGGGCTCCACGGCCTACAGCCTCTCCGCCGGGGGGCCCATCGTCCAGCCCCAGGTGCCGAGCCTCATCGTGACCCCGATCTGCCCCCACACCCTGACCCAGCGGCCGATCCTCCTGCCCGACGCCTGCACGATCGAGGTGCGGCTGGCGTCCAAGAACGGCGAGGTGTTCCTGACCCTCGACGGCCAGGAGGGGCTGGAGCTCGACGAGGGCGACCGGGTGCGGGTCTGGCGCTCGGAAAACCGGGTGCTTCTCGTTCGCTCGGCCCAGCGGGACTACTTCGAGGTGGTGCGGACCAAGCTCATGTGGGGGGGAGGCGGACGGCAGGAGGACCCGTCGTGATCGAGTTCCTCCGCGTGCGCGACTTCGCCATCGTGGACCGGCTCGACCTGGAGCTGGGGCCCGGGTTCACCGTGCTCACGGGCGAGACCGGCGCGGGCAAATCCATCCTGCTCCAGGCCCTGGGGCTCCTTCTGGGCGATCGGGCGAGCCGGGACTGGGTGCGGGCCGGCGCCCCGGAGGCCCGGGTGGAGGGGGCGTTCGCTCCGCCGGCGCCGGCGGCCGGCGCGGTGGGGGCGGTGCTCGAGGAGGCAGGCGTTCCCTGGGACCCCGCGGAACCCCTGGTGGTGACCCGGGTCGTGGCGGCCGACGGGCGAAGCCGCGCCCACGTGAACGGCGCCCTGGTGCCCCTGCACGTGCTCGCCCGGGTGGGGAGCCACCTCGTCGAGGTCTCGAGCCAACACCAGCACCAATCGCTCCTGCGGGAGGAGGAGCACCTGGCGCTCCTCGACGCGGGGCTCGACGAGGAGGGCCGGCGGGCCCTGGCCGCCTGGCAGGAGGCGTACGGCGCCTGGCACGGGGCCCGGGCCGAGGTGGACCGGCTGGAGCGGTTGGACCGCGAGGGCCGGGACCGGGCCGAGTTCCTGCGGTTCCAGATCGGGGAGATCCGGGCCGCAGGGCTCGAGCCGGGGGAAGACGAGCGGCTCCGGGCGGAGCGGGACCTCCTGGCCCACGCCACCAAACTCCGGGAGGCCTACGAGGCGGCCGAGGCCGAGCTCTACACGGCGGATACGGCCGCCCTTTCGCGGCTGGGCCGGGCCCAGCGGGCTCTGGAGGCGGCCACGCGCTGGGATCCGGAAGCCGCGGCAGCCGTCGATCTGGTGGCCGAGGCCATGGCCCTCGTGGACGAGGCGGCGGCCGCGGTGCGCCGCCGGCTGGGCGAGGTGGAGGCCGACCCGGCCCGCCTCGAGGCGGTGGAGACCCGCCTCGAGGCGATCCGCCGGCTCGAGCGAAAGCACGGGGCGGGCGTGGAGGCCATCCTGCAAAGGCTCGCGCAGCTCGAGGCGGAGCTGGCCGAGATCGAGGACGTGGAGTGGGGCCTCGAGCGGGCCCGGTCGCGGCTCAAGGAGGCCGAACAGGGCCTCGCCGGGGCGGCCGGGGAGCTCCGGGCGGCCCGGGAGCGGGCGGCCCGGGCGCTGGAGCGGCGGGTGGCCGAGGAGCTTGCCGCCCTGGCGATGGGGAAGGCGCGGTTCGAGGTGGAGATGGAGCCCACCGACCCGGGTCCCCGGGGGGCCGACCGGGCGCGGTTCCTTCTGGCCGCCAACCCGGGCGAGCCGGCCCGGCCCCTGGCCCGGGTGGCCTCGGGCGGGGAGCTCTCGCGGCTTCTCCTTGCCCTCAAGAACGCGCTTCGGGCGCCCGGCGTGGGGGCCCTCGTGTTCGACGAGGTGGACGCCGGCATCGGCGGGGCCACGGCCGACGCCGTGGCCGAGCGCCTCGAGCGCCTCGCCGAGGCCTGCCAGGTCCTGTGCATCACCCATCTTCCCCAGATCGCGGCCCGGGCCACCCGGCACCTGCGGGTGGAGAAGGCCGAGGCCGACGGCCGCACGGTGACCCGGGTCACGGCCTTGGAGGGGGAGGAACGGCTCCGGGAGATCGCCCGGATGTTGGGGGGCCGACGTGTCACCGAAACTTCCCTGCGCCACGCGCGGGAGCTCGTGGAAAGGGTTGCGCCGTGAACCTCGAGATCGCACCGGCCCGCCTCCAGGACGTGGAGGCCATGAAGGTCATCCTCGACGACTACGCCCGGGAGGGGGTGGTGCTGGCCCGGTCCCGGCTCGATCTGTACGAGAACATCCGCGACTTCGTGGTGGCGTGGCGCGACGGCGAGATCGTGGGGCTCTCGGCGCTCCACATCTGCTGGATCGACCTCGGGGAGGTCCGGTCGCTCGCGGTGCGCCGGGATCTCCAGGGCCAGGGGATCGGCCGGGCCCTGGTGGAGGCGTGCCTTGGGGAGGCCCGGCGGCTGGGCCTGCGGCGGGTGTTCGCCCTGACCTACCGGCCGGGATTCTTCGCGAAACTCGGGTTCGGCGAGGTGGAGAAATCCCAGCTCCCCCACAAGGTCTGGCAGGACTGCCTGAACTGCGTGAAGTTCCCCGACTGCGACGAGGTGGCGGTGATGCGCGAGGTGGGCCCGTGATCCCGTCCGGGTTCTGGGACCGGGTACACCGGGCTGCCCGGGGCGCCCCGTGGCAGGCCGGGGTGTGGTGGGAGGAGGGGATCCGGGTCGAGGGAACGGGCGGGAACCGGGTGGCCGAGCGGTGGACCCAGGGCTACGTGACGTTCCGGCTGGACCTCGGCCGGGGGCGGGTGGGGTTCGCCTCGGCTCCCTGGGGCCCGGGCGCCCGGTGGGCCCCCGAGGACCTGGTGGACGCCGCCCGGCAGGCCGCCCGGGCCCAGGACCCGGTGCCGGGCGCCGGGCTCGAGGGCCCGGTGGGCCCGGCGCCCCGGGACGACCTCGGCATCTACGACCCCGCGGTGGCCGGGCTCTCCCCGGGCGACCTCGCCGAAGCCGTGCGAGGGATCGAGGCCTCCGTACGGTCGGCCGACCCCCGGGTGGCCTCGGTGCGAAAGCCGGCGGTCGAGGTGGCCCGGGTGCGGCGGGAGATCCGCACCGGCGCCGGCGAGGCCGTGGCCTGGGAGGAGACGGAGGTTTCGGCCTCGGCCGAGGCGGCCGCCGAGGCGGACGGCGGGGCCCGGAGCGGGTGGGCCTCGGCCGAGGCGAGGTGCTGGGCCGGCCTCGACCCGGAGGCCGTGGGCCGGGAGGCCGCCCTACGGGCGGCGGAGCTCCTGGGCGGCCGGCCATGCCCCACCGGGCGGTTCCCTCTGGTGCTGGACGCCCGGGTCGCGGCCGACCTCCTGGACGTCCTTGCCCCCTCGTTCGTCGGCGAGAATGTGGAGAAGGGCTTTTCGGTGTTCCGCGAACTCGGGGAGGCCGTGGCCCCGGCCGAGGTCACCCTCGCCGACGAGGGGCTCCGACCCGGGGGGCTCCACACCCAGCCGGTGGACGACGAGGGGGAGCCCCGGCGCACCACCGTGGTGGTGGATCAGGGGGAGCTGGCCGCGTTTCTCCACGACCGGGCGAGCGGCCGGCGGGCCGGGGTCGGGTCCACGGGAAACGCCGTGGGCGGCCCCGGGGGGCCGCCGGGGCCCGATGTCACCAATCTGGTCTGGCGGACCGGGAGCGGGGGAGATCTGGCCACCCTCCTCGGTCGAGCGGGCCGGGGACTCCTGGTGCGGGAGCTCCTGGGGCTCCACACGGCAGATCCCGTGACCGGGGAGTTTTCGGTGGGGTGCGCCGGCGTCTGGTTCGAGGGGGGCGAGCCGGCCTACCCCGTGACGGGGGGGGCCCTGTCGGGCACGCTCCCCGAACTCCTGCGGCGGGTTGCGGCCGTCGGGTCCGTCCTCGAGGCCCACGGCCACCTGGTGGCGCCCGCCGTGCTGGTGGAGGGCATGGACCTGGCCGGGTGATCCGTGACGGGGGGCCGATGCGGGGGGAGGTTCAGTGCTGCGGCGCGGGGGCCGCGCCGAACCGGTCCCGAAGGGCGTCAGACCGGGCCAGGAGCCCCCGGGCCCTGCGCCGCAGGTCCCCGTCTTCCGTGAGTTTCTCCACGCCGGTGACGATCCGGGCCGTGTGTTCCGCGAGGCTTTCGGCCAGGGCGGCCACGGCCCCTGGGCCCCGGGGCAGGAGGACCGCGAGGCCCGTGAGGATCAGTTCCTCGCTCGGGCACTCCTCGATCCGAAGGGTCAGGTCGAGGGCTCGGTCGCGGGGCGGCGCGGGCCGGGCCGCCAGGTCCAGTTCCACCCCGGCGATGCAGGCCTCCACCTGGGCCAGTTGGGCCTCGACCCGGTCGAGGACGTCCCGGGCCACGTCGGCCTCGGAGATCAGGGTTTCGAAAAACCGAAGCAGGTTGGCGTGATTTCCCTCGGCAAGCGAGAGGTCCAGCCAGAACCGCAGGGCCTCCGGGTCGCCCCGGAGCGCGCGGGCGAGGTTCAGGTAGACCTGGGCCACCCGGGTCTCGTAGGCCACGGCCCGGGTCAGGGCCCAGCGGGCGCGGTCGCCGGCCCCGGCCCGGGGAAGTTCCGCGTGTTGGAGCCAGCAGCGGACCAGGCTCTCCATGGTGGTGAGAAGATCGCCGCCCGAGGGCATCTTCGAGAAAAACGCGTTGGCCCCGAGGGCGTAGGCCTCGGTCACGGTTTCCGGGGTGGCCGAGCCCGAAAGCACCACCACCGGAACGGGCCGAAAAACGGGGTCCTCCTTCACCTCACGGACGAGGTCGAGCCCCGAACCGTCGGGCAGGCCCACGTCCGTGACCACGAGCGAGGGCGGATCCCCTCCGCCCCGTACCCGGGCGAGCGCCGCCCGGGCCTCCCCCAGGGTCGCCGCCCCCTCGACGCGCCCCGGGAAGCCGAGCTTTCGGAACACCGCCTCGGCGAGGCGCAGGAGCCCCGGTTCGTCCTCGACGTACAGGATCCATCGGTCCATGCCACGCCCCTTTGGGGGCCGCGCCCCCGGCAGGTCTGTGCCCCAACCCGGCCCCAGCCTACCACCCGGGGCCGAGGAGGCAAGCGTGGCCCGGGTTGACGTGCTGCTGCCGTTCCGCGACGCCGCCCCCTGGATCGCCGCGGCCTGGCGGAGCCTCGCGCGCCAGGGGTTTGGGGACTGGCGGCTCGTGGCCGTGGACGACGGGAGCCGCGACGGTTCGGCCGCGGTCCTGGAAGCCGCGGCCAACGGGGACCGGCGGCTCCACCTGGTCCGGGCCCCGGCCCGGGGGGTGGCCGCGGCCCTGAACCGGGGGCTGCGGGAGGTCTCGGCCCCGATCGTGGCGCGCATGGACGCCGACGACCTCTCCCACCCGGCCCGGCTCGGGGCCCTCGTGGAGGCCCTCTGGCGAAACCCGGGCTGGCAGGCCGTGGGGAGCCGGGTCCGGCTGTTCCCGGCCCCAAACGTGCCGGGCCGCATGGCGGCCTACGCGGCTTGGCAGAACCGGCTCGTGACCCCCGAGGCGATCCGGCGGGAGCGGTACGTGGAGTGCACGGTGACCCACGCCACCCTGGCGGTTCGCACCGAGGTCCTCGTGGGGGTCGGGGGGTGGTGGGAGGGGGAGGGGCCCGAAGACCTCGACCTCCTGCTTCGCTGGCACCGGCTGGGCTGCCGATTGGGCAAGGTGCCCCGGGTCCTCTATTTCTGGCGGGAGCACGGCCGGCGGGAAACCCGGCGGTCGGACCGGATGGCGGCCTCGGCGTTCCGGGAGGTCAAGGCGCGCCATCTGGTCGCCGAACTCGCGGCGCGGGGCGTCGGGCGGGTCGCGATCTTCGGCCGGCGAACGAGCCTCGCCGCCTGGGCCCGGGCGCTCGCCCGGCGCGGGGTGGCGGCGGAACCGGTGGAATGGAAGCCCGGCCAGGGGCTGCCCCGGTGGGACGGGTTGGCCCTTTTTTGCTTCGGCGACGCCCGGGTGCGCGACCGGGTCCGGGCCCTCCTCGCCGGACGGGCCGAGGAGCGGGACTACCTTTTCGTGGCTTGATCCCCTTCGGGCGAACCGGCCCCGCGGTCGCGGCAGCGCCGGCACGCCTCGCACCGGGAGTCGGCGCACCACTGGCAGGCGAAGCACTCGCGGCAGGGGTGTTTCTTGGGTCCGCCCCCGCCGGGGATGTACAGCCGGCCCGGTAGCACCCCGGCGGGCCGGAAACGCTGCTCGTTCTCCATGGGGGGAGCCTCCGGAACGCTCTGGGCCACTTTCCCGTTGACACGGGCCTCCGGTTGCCTATAATCAGGGATCTTCCAGCGGAAGCGGGCGTAACTCAGCTGGTAGAGTATCAGCTTCCCAAGCTGAGAGTCGCGGGTTCGAATCCCGTCGCCCGCTCCAGCGCGTGTGAAAAAGCGCCACCCTCAGAGGGTGGCGCTTTTTTGATGCCCGCGGCGGTGTAGCCGGTCAGCCCGCCCCGATCGCCTTGCGGACGATCTCCTCGATCTTCTCGGGTTCCTCCCGGCCCACGTGGGTCCACAGGACCTTCCCGTCCTTCCCCACGAACACGAGGCTCGGGGTGCCGGCCACGCCGTAGGCGTCGGCCGTCTTGTAACTCACCCCCTCGATCTCCTCCCAGAGCACCTTGAACGAGAACCCGTTCGACTCCATGTAGCGCCGCACGGCCTTTTCCAGCTTGGGGCCGTCCAGGTTGATGGCCAGGATCTCGAAGCCCTTGTCCTCGTATTTCTTGAGGATCTGGTCGAGGAGCGGGATCTCCTCGCGGCAGGGCCCGCAGAAAAACGACCAGAAGGTGATCAGGACCGCCTTCTTCCCCCTGAAATCCTCGAGCTTCACCTCGTTCCCGTCGAGATCCTTAAGGACGAAGGGCAAGGCCTCGGATCCCACCGGCAGCAGCCCGTTCGACGCGCCCTGCTTTCCCTTGAGTGCCGTGGCCTCGCTCGCCAAGGCCGCCGGCGCCTGGGCCGCCAACAGGGTGAGGCCCAGAAGCGGTACAATCCAACGCTTCATCACGCGTTCTCCTCTCGTGGTGGTAACCCCGTTGGGCCCTAATGGCCCAACCCCAGAGCTTCCTTAATCTTTTCCTCGATCTCGGCCTCGTCTCCCGGCGAGTACCCGACGTGGTAATACAAGATCTTGCCATCCCGTCCGATCACCACGGTAGTGGGCAGCACGCTCACGCCGTATTTCGCCGCCACCTCCCGGCGCTTGTCCACCACGATGGGGTAGGTGATCTGGAAATCGAGGCCCGCGACAAACTTCTTGACCCGCTTCGTCCCGAAGCTGTCGAGGTCCACCCCAACAGCCACGAGGCCCTTATCCTTGTACCGGTTATAGATGTCCACCAGGTGGGGCATCTCCTGCACGCACGCCACGCAGTAGATGGACCAGAAGTCGAGAAGGATCGCGTTTTGGCCGATATGGGGAGCGATATCGAGGTCGCCGCCGTTCAGCAAGGGGGCCGTGAAGACGGGGGCGTCGTCCCCCGGTTCTGGCTTTTTCCCCGCGCCGAAAAGGGCCAGGGAGGGCTGGACGGACACGAAAAGGAACGTCGCGATCAGGCAGAGAAGCCGCAAGGTTCTCCTCCGGAAACGATGGTGAGAGGTTCGAAAGACCGGGTCGCCGGCCCCACCGGAAACCAAGTCGGAAATCCGCCAGCAATCCCCGTGCCGGGGGTCGCCATAGCTTGACCAAGGCGGTTTCCAAAGTCAAACCGGCGGCCTCCCCACTGATCGGCCCCACGCCGCCCGGGCTTTACCGAAAATATTCGGGCACGGAGGTTGCTCGGTCCCGGGGGCATCCCGATTCGGCTTGGGGTAGAATGGGCCGCCGCTGGCTGTCACGTGCGCGCTTTCACGCGGCCGGAGGGTGTTTCCGCGCATCATGGACACGTCCAGGTTCTTCGACGCCGACTCCGAACTGGCCGTCCGAGCCCTCGACGGCGACCGGGAGGCCTTCGGCGCCCTCGTGGAAAAATACCAGGGCCCCATCTACCGGTTCGCCCTGCACTTCTTCCAAGATCCGGCCCGGGCGGAGGACGTGGCCCAGGATACGTTTCTTCGAGCCTATCGGTTTCTTCACACCTACGACCCCTCGCGGCGGTTCGCGACCTGGTTGTTCACCATCGCGCGAAACCAGTGTATCGATCGCCACCGCGACCGCGTACGAAGGGACGAGGTGGACTCCGAGAGCGTGAACCCCCTCGCCCTCCTGGCCCACCGGCCCCAGGAGGACCCCCTGGAGCAGCTCTTGCGGCAGGAGAACTGGAGCCGGCTCCTCGGGGCGGTGCGGGAGCTCCCGGAAAAGTACAAGACCCCCCTGGTGCTCTGTTACCTCGAGGGGATGCCCTACCAGGAGATCGCCGACATCGTGGGCATCTCGCTCAACAACGTGAAGATCCGGATCTTCCGGGCGAAGAAGATGATCTTGAAGCGCCTGGGGCTCCTGAACGGAGACGAGCCGTGAGGGTGCTGCGCCTCTTGACCTGTGTGCTTCTGGCCCTGGCGGCCCCGGCCCTGGCCGGGGAGTCGCTCGGACGTCTCGGGCCGGGGGACCCGGCTGGCCCGCTTGCCGAGGTGCGGGCCCAGGCCCGGGCGGCCGGCCTCGGGGATGGGGAGGTGAAGGAAGCGGAGGACGCCTGCCGGGAGGCCGGGTTGACGTCGGCCGAGACCGCCCGCGTTCTCCTTCTCATCGCGCGGGCCCGGGTGGCGGGACTGCCCCACGAGGACCTCCTGTCGAAGCTGCGGGAGGGGGTGGCCAAGGGGGCGCCGGCCGAGGCGATCCTGCGGGTGCTGGAACGCCGCACGCTGACCCTGCGGCAGGCGAGCGACCTCGTGGAGCGGCTGACCCTGGAGGGCCACCGCCCCGTAGACCCGAAACTCGCCGTGTGCGCCGTGGCCGACGCCCTGTGGGCCGGGGCGAGCCCGAGCGAGGTGCTCCGGGCCGTCCGGGAGGACAGCGCCCTCCCTGACGGGCTCCCCGATCCGCGCACCGCGTTCGCGGGGCCGTAACCCCGCGGGGTTGGGGCGGTAGGGAGTTCGTCCCGCACGGGTTCGGCGGGGGGGTGTTCCGGATCCAGGGGTTCGAACGGGTAAGGAGGGTGAGAGATCCATGGGTTGCGAGCGGTTCGAGGCGCTCTGGTTCAAGGTGAGCGAGGGCGAGGCCACGCCGGCCGAGGCCGAGGACGCGGCGCGTCATCGCGCCGGGTGCCCCCGGTGCGACCGGCTTGCCCGGGCCCTGGAGGGGCTCGAGCACGCCTTGGAGGGCGTCGGGGAGCAACGTCCCGACGTACCGCCGTACCTCGCGGCCCGCGTGAAGGCCCGGATCGCCGAACTGCCCCGGCCGGGCCGGTGGCGAAGGCTCTGGGCCCGGCTGCCGGTGCTCCGGCCGGCGGCCACGTTTGCGGCCGTGGCGCTCGCGTTCTTCGTGGGGCTTTTGGCCCGCGAGGTGCATAAGCTCAACGCCACGCTCGCCGACCGCGGCCGCACGGTGGTGATCGAGTTCGCCGCCCCCGACGCCCGGGACGTGCGGCTCGTGGGCGATTTCAACGCCTGGGGTCGGGCCGAGGCCCCGGTCCGGGCCGAGCGCCGCGACGGCCGGTGGGTGTTCCGGCTGCGGCTCGAGCCGGGCCGGTATCAGTACGCCTTTGTGGTGGACGGAACGAAATGGTTGCCCGACCCCAACGCCGCCGGTATCATCCCCGACGGCTTCGGGGGGAAGAACTCGGTGCTCTACGTGGGTGGTTCGGAGGGGCCGACGGGCACGCGGCTGTAGGCACGGTGTGCGGGCGTTCGCCCGCCGCGGCCGTGGTCGACGCGGTGAGGGCCGTTGATGCGTGGGGGGGCGGGCGGACGTGGGGCTACGGAAGGGGATGGAGTGAAGATGGGGAAAGGTCAACCCGTTTTCGGAGGCGCTCTACGCTACCTGGCCCTCGCCCTCGTCTCGATCGGGATGGCGTTCACCGCGCCGCGCGCAATGGCGGCGATGGTGGGGAGCCCCCACGACTTTGTGGACAACGGGTTCACCGGGGGAGGGGTTTGCGCAGAGTGTCACGTGCCCCACGGAGCCCAGGACCAGAGACTCTGGTCCCGCACCGGAAACACGTCGTACTCCACCTACCCCGAACGCTTGTGCATGGACTGCCACGACGGCAGTCTGCCCACGGGCGATGGTTGGGACACGGTGACCGGCGTGACCCCGCCCGTCTTCCCCCACAGCACCGATCCCAAATACGACAACTGCGGCACCTGCCACGACCACAAGAAGTCGTTTTCCATCCCCAACGACGACTGCCTCGTCTGCCACACCACGACCGCGAACGGGGGGTTGTTCGACGACGCGACCGAGGCGAACTTCCAGATCGACCGTTACTTCAATGGGATCGGCCTGGTGAACGACGCCAACATCCTGAGCCAGCACAACATCCGGTACCAGGTGGACGGCGATTTCAACACCCCCGAGGACGCCAACCTGAACGAGTGCAAAAAGTGCCACGGAAACGGCACGAAGCACCCGAGCGACGCGGCGTTTCTGGTGTATCCCGACGACCGATCTGCCACGGGCAAGGCGGCCGGGGACCCTGTGGCCCGCTCAACGGACTACTCCGCGTACCAGGATTTCTGCCTCTCGTGCCACGACGGGGTCGACGAAGGGGCCGCCAACGCGGCGTTCCAGCAGTTTAACGGAGCCCTCCCTGCAGGACAGGTGGGGCCGTCCAACCGTTCGAACCCCGCGACGCAGCAGACCTCGCCCCCCTGGGTCGTGCCCGCCGTCCCGCCGAAAGACGTGAACGCCGCGTCCCCGTACACCAACTCGCCGCCCTTTTTCGACTACTACGAGACCAACGGCCACGGCCTGGCCACGAGCCTCGAGGGTAACCCCATGGATGTGACCTGCCTGGCGGGAGGGTCGGGTCAGGGGTGCCACAACCCCCACGGCACGACGAACCGGTTCCTGGTGGACGGCCTGTTCGGTTCCGGGAACGACACCATCGGGGAGTTTGTGACGAACGTGTGCTACGGGTGTCACGTGGAGGCGGACCTGGTGGATCCCTCGAAGGCGATCCTGGCCAAGAACGATTTCCACGGATGGAGCGAGGACCGAAAGGGCCTGCACATCCCCGAGGGAGTTGGGATGGCCCAATGGAGGGCGATAACCGGCGGTTGGTCCATGCAGATCACGGACCCGTTCCAAGACCCAAATGGGGCGGGGGTGTTTCCCGATGCCTACGCGGAAACCGGGATTCTGCCGTTCTACGCGGGGGCGGGTGGGGCGATCGAGGCGAGGGTGTACGCGCCAACCCTGGGGACCCACTGGATTGCGTGCCTCACCTGCCACGACCCCCACGGCACGGCGACCACCCATGACATCCATACGGGTTCGCCGGACGACACGGGGCCTGCGACGACGGAGGCGATGCTAAGAAAATTCCCAGTGACCTGGGATTACGAGGATCCTTTGTGTGGGGAGTGCCACTCGCAATAAAGGGGAACGGTATGCGTAAGAAATGGGCCTGCGGAGGCGGAGCGCTTCTGGTGGGGATGGTTCTGGCGGCGGTGGGGTGGGCGGCCTCGGTGGGAGACCCGTTGCCCCCGTTCCAGTTGGCCGACGTGGAGAACGGGCAGGTGGTGGACGTCGGAGCCATGGCGGGTTCGGGGGTTTTGGCGGTCACCTACATGCAGACCTCCTGCGCCGCGTGCCGAAAGGAGCTTCTGGCCCTCAAGGACCTTGCGGCCAGGTACCCCAAACTCCGGGTGGTGGCCATCAGCGTGGACTCCGGAAGCCCGGCCCGGGTCAAGCGGTACAAGGAGCACTTCGGGTTCGATTTCCCGTTCCTCCACGATCCTGAGTTCAAGACGCCGGAACTCTTCGGGTTCTCGTTCACCCCCGCGTTGGTGCTGGTGGGCTCCGACGGCAAGATCGCGCTCCTCAAGGGAGGCTACCGGCCGGGCGACGAGAACGAACTGGAGGCGAAGCTCCAGGAGTTGTTGAAGTAGCGGCTCGATTCCACGGAGGCAAAGCCATGCGGCGATGGATGGGGCTGGGGGTGGCGCTGTGGGCGGCGGTGGCCACGGGGGCCTGGGGCGCCGAGCCGCCCGAGGGCCGCGAGTTGTACCGGGACGTGCGGGGCCGGGTGGTGGACCCGGAAACGAAGGAGCCCCTGGCCGGGGTCCCGGTGAGCCTCCTTTACGAGATGACCACGACCGACGCGAGCGGACGCTTCGTGTTCGAAAAGGTGCCGCTCACCCACACGGCCGAGGTGAGCCTTCGGGTTCAGAGCAAGAGCGGACTGATCATCGGGTGTATCACGGTGGATGTGCCGGTGCGCTACTACCCCGTGGCCGTCGCGGTGGACGACCGGTTCGACATCGTGATCGTCGATCCCTCCGAGGACGTGGAGGTGGTGCTCCAGCCCCTGCCTCTGGCGCCGTCGGAGGTCGACCGCTTTTGCAGTTCGTGCCACGAGAACAACCCGTGCGTGGAAACGGCGTCTTACGACGACGTGATCAAGAGCGGAAAGGATCTGCGGGGCATCATCGTGCCCGAGGACCAGGTGGAGGAGTTCAAAAAGAGGCTCCAACTGGCGGGGGTGCGCAAGGACACCTACCGGAAGATCCGGTACCAGGACACCCACCCCGACGGCATGAACATGGATCTGATTCCGCAGCTCGAGCTGGAGCAGTACAAAGGGCGGTACCAGAAGCCCCAGTCGCTGCCCTTGGTGGACGGCAAGTACGTGACTTGCGACACGTGCCACACCCGCCACATGCCGACGGACCAGAAACAGTTCGTCGTGAAGAGTTACGAAACGGACAACGCCCTCTGTTACGAGTGTCACCTGTAAGCGCCGTTGTCGCCCGGGGAGTGGGCCTTCACCGCCGCGCCCTGTTTCAGGGTAGGACAATCCGCCGAGCTGGAACCACAGGGGGTTGGGCCTTCCAGCTTCCCAGCCTCCTAGCCTTCCAGCCTCCCAGCCGATTCGAGGTTCCGATGCGTTTTCTTCGTTCCTTCTGTTTGTTGGGGGTGGTTGGGTTGGTCGCCTGCGCAACACCGGGGGGGACACCCCGGCCTGCAGGGACCGCGGCCAGGACCTTGGCGACTGAGGCGGGCGAGGTCCGGACGGCCCCGGCGCGGCCGGTTCTGGAGCCCCCGCCCGAGCTTCCTGCGCGTTCGGCCGAGGAGCGCTGGGAGGAAGCGCGGCGGCGGGCAAAGCGCCTCGAGCCCCGGATCCGCGAAGACATCGCTCGGGTGAGCCCGCCTCCCGTTCCCGAGGAGGTCCTGTCTCCGCCCGTGCCGAAGCAAAAGCCTGCGGCAAAGGCGCCGGCCCCCTCGCCGGCGGCGAAAGCGCCTGAGGAGAAACCGGCCTCCGCCGAACCGGTTCCGGCCCCCCAAGAGGTGGGGCGCGCCTCGGTGCCGGACGTGCGGGTCACCCAGCGCTACACCACGGAGAACGGCCTACCCTCGAACCGGATCACGGCCCTCTACGTGGACGAGACGGACGCTTGGGTCGGCACGGCCGACGCGGGGGTGGCCCGGCTCAACTTCGAGGAGGGCAACTGGATCGTGACCAAAGTGGAGGACGGGCTGGCCTCGAACCGGGTCACCGACATCGCCAAGTACAAGGGAGTGGTCTATGTGGGCACGGACGCCGGGATCAGCGTCTGGGACGGGGCTTCGTGGCAGATCAAAGACACCGAGGGCCGGGTGAAACTGGTGAACGCCCGGTTCCGGGTGCACGACGGGCTCCTGTGGGTCGCTGCCCGTACCATGCACGGGGGGCTTCTCACCTTCGACGGGGAGCGGTGGAAGGATCGGGGCACCATGAAGCCCGGCACGGTTCTCAATAACGTGTCGGACTTCGACTTCGCCGGCGATACCCTGTGGATCGGCACCACGAACCGGGGGGTATACCGGTTCGACGGTAAGGGCTGGACCACGTTCACCGTGGCCGACGGGATCGCCAGCAACTTTGTGTACACCCTGGCCGTAAAGGGGGCGACCTGCTACCTGGGCGGGTGCTGCGGGGTGAGCGTGTACGAGAACGGTTCGTGGCGGATTTACGACATCGCCGAGGGGTTACCCCACTCCACGGTAAACGCCATCGCGGTGGACGGGGACCTCGTGTGGTTCGGGTCGAAGAAGGGCCTCGGGCTGTTCGACGGGTTCCAGTTCACGAACTTCTATACCGAAGACGGCCTCACCGACGACCGGATCACCGCGCTCTTCGTGCGCGGTACCGAGGTGTGGGTGGGAACGGCCAACGGCCTGAACCGTCTCGAAAAGAGCTACTGAGCGAGGGAGCGACAGGGCCATGCACAGAACCTCGGAGCGGACGGCAAAGCCCCTGGCGCTGGCGGTGGCGGCGCTCGGCGTGGTCCTCTTTTCGGCACTGCCGTCCCGGGCCGACCACTCCCTCGGCCGGCCGTGCCTTTCGTGCCACGCCCTGCGGTCCACGAAGGTGGTGCCGGGGTCCCGGAACATCCTGAGCGACAACGTCCAGGACGCCCTGTACCAGACCGATTTTTACTGCGGGTCGTCCTGGACGGGGGGGGAACCCTTGGACTGCTCCTATTGCCACGGGTCCACGGGCGACATCGCCAACGAGATCGCGGCGGCGGCTGGCGGCGCGAACGGGTCGGCCCACCCCGTGGACGTGGGGGGCGACAACGCGAGCTACACGAGCGCGAAGCGCATCTTCTGCAACGACTGCCACAACGGCGACACCGACAACGCC
The DNA here is from genome assembly GCF_054681715.1 of Deferrisoma sp. NCBI lineage: Bacteria > Pseudomonadati > Thermodesulfobacteriota > Deferrisomatia > Deferrisomatales > Deferrisomataceae > Deferrisoma > Deferrisoma sp. The sequence continues at coordinate 12,596 of NZ_BAAHFQ010000011.1, read as the reverse complement.
ACCAACCCCGGTCCGGACCTCCTGCCGGAAACCCTGTGCACCAAGGGCCCGGGCGACGGGTACCCGAACCACCACAGCCTGGTGATTGGGGCCACGGACCCCGGCGCGAACAACCTGGCTGACAATCCGCCACGGCTCGGCGGCAAATACGGCCCGTTGGGCGGTGCGACGTCCAGCAACGGCGGGGTGGACTGGTCCAAAACGACCTTCGCCACGGCGGACGTGTTGTGCTTCCTGTGCCACGACGGTGACGCGGGGACATCGCCGCCGTACGCGACGGGGATGGATGAGGACACGGGCGACGGCACCGGCGCCGCCAACATACTGGCCGAGTTCAACGCCGGCGGACACAACAACCGGGGCAAGGGGAACCTCACCCACGAACTCCCGTGCTACGACTGCCACGACCCCCACGCGGCCTCCGGCGCCTCGGGGAACGACGCCCTGCTGATCAACGGCGCGGACACGCCTGCGAGCCCCTACGGCACCACCGAGTTCGTGGTCACCGGGTACGACGCGGCGGACGCAACGGGTGCGAGCCAGCGGGCGGTGTGTCTGGCCTGCCATTCGTCCGGTGGCGCCCGGGTCAAGGACGAGTCCAGCGACACGTGGGTTTCCGCGCCTCCGGCGCTTTCCGGATTCACCCCGGAGTTCCCGTTCCACGCAGGGGTCCACGATGCGGTGCAATCTTCCGGCGGGTGCTGGGGAGCTTTAGGGTGTCATCCGAGCCCCCACAACACGGGAGGCACCCTGTACTGTCTGTCGTGCCACACGAAGGACGGGCCCGGGTTCGTTCAGAATCGGCACGTCGACAGCGAGTTCGGCCACGTCGGCGCCGTGCGGGGGAACGATCTTCTGAGTTTCCACACCATCAACTACGACACCTCCGCCGACATGAGCGTCCCCGACAACAACGGGTGCCTCAAATGCCACGACACCCGTGGCGGTCCGGCCAACGCGATCCTCAAAGATGACGACGGCAACTTTTACACCGGCTCGTTGGGAAACAGCTTCTCCCAGCGGGAGGATCTGAAACACTACGACCCCTTCTGCCTTTCGTGCCACGACGGGGCGGGGAACGACGTCGAGTTCACCACGTCGGCGTCCTACACGCTGAGCGACTGGCTCAACGGCGGGAGCCAGACCGTGCCGGCGGCGACCCGGCTTCCCCCCCAGGTGAACAACCGCACGGGGGCGTCCTGGGACCAGGGGTACTTTTTCACGGTGGGTCACGGCCGCGGGAACGGCCAGGCCACCACGGCGTTCCCCTGGTCCGGGAACCCGGCGCCCAAGATCCCCTGCCTCGAGTGCCACCTGTACCATGGGTCCACGGCGTTCAAGCTGCTGCCGGGGCCGAAGCAGACCGCCGACGGAATGGGCCACGTGGTCAAGGGGTACGCCTACGCCGTGGAGACCATTGGCACGAAGTTCACGATCGGCGGGGTGGCCGACTCCACCGAGATCGATTACACCGACTACACCGACCCGGCGAAGAACCCCCGCCTGGGGAACATCACCCCCCAGCGCAACTATTTCCGCTCCTGGTACGTCTCGGAGTACGTGAACGCCAAACCGTGGTCCACGTACCACTACACGGGGTCGATCGACACCCCCGACGGCATCACCACCCACTTTGGGACCTCCGGGGAGGTGCATGACAATTCCGACGTGACCGACGAACTGGGGTGCGGCAAGGACGCCCAGACCACTACCACCAAGGTCGGGTTCTGCAACGCCTGCCACTTCTACTCCCAGACGACCGACGGCACCCAGGACACGTACGGTTGGGTGTACACCCACGAGGGCAGCGTGGGGCTCACGGACTGCTCCGGGAACGATCTGAAATCCCAAATGAACTTTTTCAAGGACTGCGCCGAGTGCCACGACCCCCACGGGTCGGGCGAGGGGCAGGACAGCGCCGCGAGCCCGGCCAACATCTACATGATCCGTAAGAAGATCAAGCACGCGCCCACCGACAGCGAGGCGGACGTCAAGAACACGAACTGGTGGAGCGCCGTGGTGTTCACCAGCACCACCGGCACCGATAGCTTCGACGAGCCCGACACGGACAACACGGACGACCTGTGCACCGTGTGCCACCAATCGAGCTCCGAGAACGCCAACGACAACGTCAATCACAATTACCGGTCCCAGACTCTGGCGAGCGATCACCAGGTGGGCAACAACTGTACCCAGTGCCATCCCCACGGCGGCAAGAAGGGCCAGGGCACGACCAACCAAGGGCTGATCGGGTTTCCCCAGGCGGCCTGCAACGGCTGCCACGGGTTTCCGCCGGCGCCGGCAGCCCGCGCCCTGGAAGGGGGCGACCCGAACCTCGTGGCCGAGAACTACCCCGGTGGCGGGGGGGCTCACATCGAGCACGTGAACAACCTCTTGCTCGTGAAGTTCCCGTCCTCCGACAACGCCAAAGAACTCTGCGGTCCCTGCCACGGCGACGACGCGGGGAGCGGGCCCGACCACGCCACCTCGGGGGAGCTCTCCGGCAGTTGGAACATCGCGAGCCGGGCCCACGTGAACCTGAAGGAGCGCACCAACTCGTCCTGGGACGGCATGGCGGGGGATCCCGCGGCCGGGGCCTACGGGGGAACGGCGCTTCCCACCACGCCGCCGGGCGACGCGGTGGATCCGGCGGACAGCACCTGCACCGGGGTGGACTGCCACGGCAATCCCACGGCCTCGGAGAGCCTGCACTGGAACCTTGCCTCCGCCGGGGACGGCGCCGGCGATTCCGACGGCCTGGGCCGCAGCCAGGCCTGCGCGGGATGCCACGACGGGCTCGACAGTCAGGCCGAGATCCGGCTTTGGGACCGAAATGACGCCGCCACCTACACGTCCAAACTCGCCCCGGACGCGACCCGGGCCTACTACGCCACCCCTTCGGGCTACTCCCGCGGCGGCCACGGCGACGCGGGCATTCAGACCGAGGATCCGTTCATCGACTCGGCTCCGGGGGTGACCACGCCCATCGACTGCACGGCGTGCCACGATGCCGCCCAGCCCCATTTCCCGGCGCAGGCCGCGAACCTGCACCGACTGCGGACCCAGACCTTGCAGGCGGCCGACGATGTGAGCGGCCTGTGCACCCGCTGCCACACGGCCTACAACGATACGGCTCCCAACGGAAACCCGCTGCACCACCCCTCGGGGGTCTCGTTCACTCGGGCGTACAACGAGCCCACCGGGGTGAACTACGACGTGCCGGCCGGGGGCGAGGGGGACGTGGACGAGTTCGTCATGTACTGGAGCGACACGTCGTACACCGCCATCGGGAACCCCACCCAGGTGGACCTGCCACGGCTCGACGATATCTTCCCGGGGCAGCCGCAGAACCTGGCCTGCACCACCTGCCACCAGCCCCACGGCACCGACCTGGCCGTGGACGTGGGGCAGGGCGGGGGCGGCACGTACACCGAGATCCCCGACAACAACATGCTGCGGCTGCGCGACACCGACAACACGTTGTGCAACGCGTGCCATTAGGGGCGGTGACGAGTGACAAGTGACGCGTGACGGGAAACCGTGGTTCGGGGCGGGGAGGTCCGCCCCGTTTTTGTGGCCCGACAACAGAGGGAGAGGCATGCGGGAACTTCTCGGTTTGCTGCTCGCCGTCGCCTTGGCCGCCGGCCCGGCCTGGGCCGGGGAGCACCCCGGCAGCGGCGCCGACTGCCGCCGGTGTCACACGGCCGGTCGGGGCACGGCCGAGGCGCCGAAGGTAGTTCCGGAGCCGCCGGGATTCTGGGCCCGGCTGTTCGGGGCGAAGCCCATCGAGGGCCACCCCTCGGTCTCCTGCGCCGGCGTGGTGCGCGAGGACGGCACGGTGACGGGTTGCCACCGGCCGGAAGGGGGCGGGGAGGCGTTTCTGGTGGCCGGCGGCCAAGGCCGGCCCGTGGACGAACTGTGCGGCGCTTGCCACGCGGAGCAGCGGGAGCCGGGCAAGCACCACCCCACGTACAAGAAGGACACCGACGCCGACGGCGTGCCCGACAAGATCGTACGGCCGGCGGGGGGGCAGGAGGTGTACGGCCCGTATGCCCCCAGCCCCGAGGGCCCCGTGGATACGCTGGAGTTCCGGACGCTCCCCGACGGGACGAGGGAACTCGTGGTGCGCCTGCCCCTCGAAACCGTGACCGAGACCGTGGACGGGGCGGAGGTCGTGGAGCCGGGCGTGGTCACCTGCACCACCTGCCACAACCCCCACTACGGGTACCTGGCCGGCGTGGGGTCCGAGGAGGACCTCAACACCGACCTCGTGGCCCGGGAGTCGGGTGACGCCCTGCTCCGGCTTCGGGATTTCGACAACGCCCTGTGCGAGGCCTGCCACTAGGGGCAAAGGACCGTCTTGCCGCACCCTGTTTCCCGATTCGTCCGCCGGCCGGCCGCGGTGCTCGCGGCCGCATGCAGCCTGGCGCTGATCCCGGCGCGGCCGGCGTGGTCCGCGACGGACCGCTGGGAGCCCTACCCGCCCGGCGTCGGCGGGCCGTGGGGAGGGTCGGTGTACCGGGTGGTCCTGGCGGATCCGTCCGACACCGATACGGCCTGGGCCGCCACCGGGGGCGGGGTGTTCCGGTGGGACCCGGCGGACGCCCGGTGGGAGGCGGCGGGGTTCCGGGGGGATCTCGTCTACGACCTGGCCGTGTGCGGGGGCGATTCGCCGGAGATGATCCTGGCGGCCCTGGGGGGCCAGGGGCTTTGGGCGAGCCCGGACGAAGGCGCCTCTTGGGACCGGGTGCTCGCCGGTTCGGTCAAGCGGGTCGCCGCTTCGGCCGACTGCGCCACCGTCTGGGCCGCCGGGGAGAGCGGGGGCACGGACCTGCTCCGGCGCAGTCTGGACGGGGGCGCCACGTGGAGCGACGGGGTCCCGATTGCCACGGTAAACCGCATCGCCCCTTCCGGCGCCACGGCCTGGATCGCCGCGGCCACGGGGCTCTACCGGTGGGATGAGGGGGGGAACGCACCGGTTTCGGTGCCCGGGCCCGATGTGGCTTCCGCGTCCGACGTGTCTGCGGCCGGAGACGTGGTGGCCGTGGCCTCGGGGGCCGAGCTCTGGGTTAGCCTCGACGGCGGCGGAGCCTGGGAGGAACGCCACGCCGCCTCGGGGGGGGCGGGGCTCGACTTTGAAAGCGTGGAACTCGTGGCCGCCGACGGGAACGGGCGGGTCCTCTACTGGGTGAACGGGGCCCCGGCCGGCGTGCTCCTGGAAACGAACGAAACGGGTTTCACCTCGGTGGCGAAACCCGAGGAGGGCTGGGTTCCCCTGAGCCTCGCGGCGACCGCCGACGGGGACTGGATCGGGGCGGCCAAGGCAGGGGCGTACCGGCGGGAGTTCGGCGGGGCGCCCGCTTGGGCCTCGGACGGCATGGCGGCGTTCGCGGCCGGCACCTTGGCCTTCGCGCCCGACGGTTCGGGCCGGCTTGCGGCGGGTGGCGGCGAGACCGGCGAGGGATGGGGCGGGGTGCTGGTTTGGAACCCGGAGGACGGGGCGTGGTCCAGGGCCCCGGGCCTTCCAGCTCCCTCGGTGGCGTGGGTGGGGTACCGCGGAGCCGAACTCTGGGCCTCGCTTCCCGGGTTCGGCCTGTACCGCTCGCGGGACGGGGGCGGGACCTGGGAGGTTCGAAACGGCGGGCTGGGGCCCTCGGTGGCCCAGAACCCGGGACCCGTCCTCCCGGTCCCGGGCCGGCCGGACCGGCTCCTGGCCGGATTCCTCGAGACCGTGCGGGCGAGCGACACGGCCGGGGCCCTCTGGGAACGGCCCGCGGCCGCGCCCCCGGGCGCCGCCCAGAGGCCCTGGCAGCTCACCCTGGCGCCGCCCGCCACGGTGTACGCGGCCGCCCCTGGCCAACAGGCCGGCGAGGGCCTGGTCCATCGCAGCGACGACGGGGGCGGCAGCTGGGTCGAGGCGGCCCGGTTGAATGCCCCGGCCACGGCGATCGCCGCGGCCCCCCGGGATCCGGACGCGCCGGTGTTCGTGGGGACGGACGGGGGGCTCTGGATCCTCCGGAACGCGGGGGGCAACCGCTTCAAACCGGGAAGCCTGCCCGAGGCGGCCGTGTCGGCCTTGGCCGTGGACGACCGGCCGGGCCCGGCCCGGGTGGCGGTGGCGTTCCAGGGCGAGGGCGTGTGGATCCCCGAAGACAGGGGAAACGCCTGGCAACGTCTTCCCGAGGAGGGGCTGGTAGCCGAATCCGGGCGGCTGCCCTTCGTGTCGGCCCTGGCCTTCGAGCCCGGCACAGGGCGCCTGGTGGCCGGGGCCGGAACCCGGGGGCTCGTGTATCTGGACCTGGGGGAAGATGCGGTCGTCACGGGCCGGATCACCGGGGTGGCCGTGGCGGGGGACGCGGCGACGATCGAATTTCTCACCGACGCCGGGGAGGCGGGGTGGAGCCTCGACGGCGAGACGTTCACCTGGGACGACGCGTCGGGGGCGTTGACGGTTTCGCTGCCCCCGGGGGACGGCGGGCTTCTGGTGTTCGTCCGGTTCCGCTCGGCGGGCGAGGAGTCGCCCACCTACCGGGTGCTGGCCGAGCGGCCCGACGTGACGCCGCCGTCCCCCGAGCTTTCGGGCCTGACGGACACCGTGGCCGCGGGGCAGCCGGTGACGGTCACGGTTTCGGGCGACGACGTGGTGGAGTACCGGTACCGGCTGGACGGCGGGGCGTTCCCCGACGCCTGGACGCTCCGGACGGTTCCCCTGGAACTGGGAAGTCCGGCCGCGGGGTCCCACATCCTGGAGGTGGAGGCCCGGGACGAGGCCGGGAACCGGGCGAGGGTCGAGGTCCGTTTCACGGTGGAGGCGCAATCCACCGAGCCGCCGGGGGGCGGGACCGAACCGCCTCCCTCGTCGGGCGGGGGCGCCTCGTCCGGTGGGGGCGGAGGGGGAGGCGGCGGGTGCTTCCTTACGGTCCTCGGAGGGGCCGAATGAGGCGGTTTGGCGCGGTCGTGCTGCTTTGGTGTCTGGCGGCGGCCGCCGTGGCGCCGGTGGGTGCCCTGGCCGAGGGGCCCTTCGGCGGGTCGGTCACGGCGCTCGTGGCCGGGCCCGGCGGCGGCCCGGCCTGGGCCGGCACCGAGCGGGGCCTCTTCCGGTTCGAGGGCAACCGGTGGCGCCGCGTCGACGCCTGGGGTGTGCGCCAGGTCACGGCCCTTGCCGCGGTTGGCGAGGCGCTGCTTGCGGCCGAGCACCGAAACGGCCTGTGGCGCAGCGCCGACAGCGGGGCGTCGTGGGAGCCGGTGCGCTCGGGGCTCGCCTCGGCCACCGGCACCCCGGTGCGCGAGGTGCTGTGCCTGGCGGCAGGCCCGGACGGCCGGGTGTACCTGGGCTCGGCCGGCCAGGGGGCGTTCCGGAGCGACGACGCGGGCCGCACCTGGGTCCGCCTGGACCGGGGGCTGGAGGGCCGCCCCCCGCCGGCCTACCACGTGACCGCGCTGCTGCCGCCCGAGGGGGACCGGCCGCTTCTCGCCGGTACCGACGGCGGGGGGCTCTTCGCCTGGGGCGAAGGGGGCTGGACCGAGGTGGGGGGGCTTCCCCCGCGGCTTCGGGTGTCGGGCCTCGCCGCGGAGCCGGGGAACCCGGGCCCCGTGCTCCTGGCCACCCGGGGGGAGGGTCTGTGGGAGAGCCGGGACGGGGGCGCCACCTGGAGCCGCGCCCGCAAGGGGGTCTTCGGCCTCGTAACCGCGGCGGCCGTCGCCCCGGACGGCGGATGGGCGGCCGCGTTCGCCGGAGAGGGGCTCGTCGTCTCGGGCGCCCCCCGTCCCCGGGCCACGGGGCTGTGGAAGGAGGCCGAGGTCCGGGTCCTGCTGCGGGACGGGGAGGGGTGGCTCGCGGGCCTCGCCCACGACGGCGTGTGGCGCCTCGGCGGCGATCTAAGCCCCGAGCCCCTCGCCGGGGGCATGGACGCGACGACCGTGCTCGCCCTTTGGCGCTCCGCGGACGGTACCCTCTGGGCCGGCGACGGGAACGGCGCCTTCCGCTCGGCCGACGGCGGGGCCACCTGGGGGCCGGCCGACGCGGGCCTTCCCGGCGCGGCGGTCACGGCGTTCCTCGAGGCCTTCGGCGGCCTTTACGCCGGCACCGGGGGCCGCGGGGTGTTCCGGTGGAATCCGGGGGAGAGCCGCTGGGACGACGTGTCCCAGGGCCTCGGCACGGCGAACACCATCTTCTCCCTGGCCACGGACGGCGCGTTCCTCTACGCCGGCACCGAGGGCGGGGTGGTGCGCCGGGGCGCCGACGGGCCCTGGGAGCACGTGGCCGCGGGGCTCCCGCCGGCCGGCCGGTGGGCCGTGGCCGCGGCCGGGGGCGCGGTCTGGGCCGCCGGCGGCGAAAGCCTCTACCGCTCGGCCGACCGGGGGGAGACCTGGGGGCGGGTGGGGCCCTCCGGGGCCGTTGCCCTGGCGGCCCGGCCGGCGGGGGGGCTCTGGAGCCTGGAGCCCTTCGGCCTCGGGGCCTGGGCGGGGGCCGACGAGCCGCCGCGGATCGAGCTCGGCCCGGGGGAGCAGTTCACGGCCTGGGCGTTTGGTGCCGATCAGATCTGGTTGGGAACCAACTGGGGCCTGTGGCGATGGCGGGCCGGCGGGGGCGAGCGGGTGTGGGAGGGGGCCCGGGTCACGGCCCTTTGGGCCGAGGGGGTCGGGGCTTGGGTGGGCACCGACGGACGGGGCGTCGTGACGCCCTGAGGCGCGAATGGGGCGCCCGTAACCCCGACCGGTTCGATCGGTATCCGGTCACGGCGCGGCGGGCGCCACGGCATTGGTGAGGGATCGCGATGAGAAGGGGAGCCGGACCCATGGGAGTTCGCGCACGTAGGCGCTGGATCGCGGCCGTGTGGGCCGCCGCCGTGGCGGCGCTCGTCGGGGCCCCGCCCGCCCGGGCCACCCACTACCCGCCGGGGTGGAAGTGCTACGAGTGCCACGCGGTGAGCGCCTCGAAGATCGTGCCGGGCACCCACCTGATCAAGCAGAGCCAGAAGACCTTCGACCTGGGGATCACCTCGGGCGACCCCTCGATCCGGTGCCTCTTCTGCCACGAGGCGTTCCGGTCGGCCCAGAACCCCGACGGGCTTCCCCGGGACCGCATGAAGGGGGTGGACGACCATTTCTCCTCGTCCGCCCTGTCGAAGCACCCGGTCGACGTCCAGAAGAGCAAGCTCACCCAGGACGCCACGGCCTTCGACTGCCTCGACTGCCACACCGTGGCCGGGTTCGACCTCACGAACCCGGCGAACCCCAACATCCACGGGGTGGACGCCTCCCAGGCGATCCTTCCGGTGGAGCAGACGCTGGTGGGCTCGCCCCTTGACACCTCGGACGCCGAGATCTCGGTGAAGACCTGCCAGAACGCCAACTGCCACGACGGGGACGGGGGGGCGTTGAACGGGTACACGGCGCCGCCGCGCCACTCGGCCTCCAACGCAAAACTCACCCTGAACGACGCGCCTGTGACCTCGGGGAGCGCCGATGCCGACGCCACGGGCCAGATCTACTGCACCAAGTGTCACGCCTCCCACGGGAGCTTGGACGGCGAGGCGCTGCTCGCGCTTCCCAACACCTCGGGCTCCAACGGCCAGCCGGCCACCGGCAAGGCGGTCGCGCTCGACGAGTGCGACGTGTGCCACACCCAGGACGAAAACGGGGGGCTCACCGACAATTTCTACGCCTACGGCCACGGCCGGATCGTGGGCGGGGGCTGCGCCGCGTGCCACGAACTGCGGCACGATGCGAACGGCGACAACCTGTTCGACCCGGCCCCGCGGCTCAAGCTGGCCGAGGACACCTCTGCCACCTCCACGTTTTCGGGCACGTACCTGAACTCCAACTGCAAGAGCTGCCACCGGGGCCACGCGAACCACAGCGCGCCTACCGACCCGCGCCGGGCCGGGTGCCTCGACTGCCACGACCCCCACGGCACCACCGCGGCGGACGCGACCTTCCAGAACGACACCATGATCCGCCGGAGCATCCAGGGGGAGGAGGTGCGGCTCCCGGGGGACCCGGCGCTCATCGGCCCGCCGCCGCCCGACGGGGCGGGCGACACCTACGACGGCGACTGGTTCAACCCGGGCTCGGGAAGCCCGGCGGTGACCACCGGGGTGTGCGACAACGTGGCCTGCCACACGGCGCTCACCACGAACCTCCAGACCGACCACCGGGGCGGCACCCTGGGGGACGCCACCTGCTCCACCGGGCCGGGGTGCCACACCACCCACCTGCAGGCGGGCCGGCAGGGCAAAACCTTCGGGGCGGCCTCGTGCGACGGATGTCACGGGTTTCCTCCGGCCACCAACGCACACCAAAAGCACGTGGACGTGGCGGGGTTCGCCTGCGAGGCCTGCCACGGCCAGCTCGGGGGTGCCGGGGGCACGAGTCACAACGAGTCGGGCATCGGCGACAAGACCCAGTTCGATAACACCTGGGCCACGAACCCGGGCCTCATCCGCAACAACGTGGACCTGGATCTCGCCTACGACGGCACGAACCCGAGCGGCACCTACAGCCTGGCCAAGGGGAGCCGGCCGAACGACACCGTGACCTACGGCACCTGTAACGCGCTGTACTGCCACGGGAACGACACGACGCTGTTCCCGGCGGCGAGCCAGGGCACCGACACCACGCCCGAGTGGAACGGCACAGCCGCCTGCGGCACCTGCCACGGCGCCACGGCCGCGGCCCCCCCGGGCTCCAACGCCCACCCGGTGCACGCGGGAAGCGCGGGCGGCTACGCCTTCCCCTGCAACACCTGCCACGCTACCACCACGGCCGACGGGACGAGCGTGATCTACCCGGCCCACGTGAACGGCCAGGCCGACGTGGCCTTCGACCCGGCCGACGCCCGGCTCGACGGGGCGAGCAGCTACGCCGGCGACGCCGCGGTGGGCTCGGGCTACGGAGCGTGCAGCGCCACCTACTGCCACAGCCAGGGGCTCGACCGCACCAAACCCTTCACGGGCCAGAACACGGCCGCGCTCACGGCCGTGGCCTGGAACGGGGCGGCCAACTGCTCCACCTGCCACGGCTTCGGGCCCTCCTACGCCAACGACACCCCGATCGAGGCGGGCACCAAGAAAAACAGCCACGCCAAGCACGCGAGCTACGGGTGCGAGGCCTGCCACCAGCCCACCACCACCACGGGGAACACCATCACCGACCGCACCCAGCACGTGGACGTGGGCTTCGACCTCGCGCCCGACACGGGCGCGGGGGTGAGCTTCACGGTGACCACCCTCGGCGACCTCACCCAGGCCACGAGTTGCGCGAGCATCTCGTGCCACGGCGGCGGGAGCGCCACCTGGGGCCAGACGCTTTCCTGCGACAGTTGCCACTTCTCCACCTCGGACACCGACGACTTCTCGTACCTGAACGGCACCACGGCCACGGTGAGCCAGGCCGAGTGGGACTACTCGGGCCACGGCAAGGCCTCGGGGACCTACGACGTCTCCGGCAACGCCGCGGCCGCGTTCGCCGGACCGGCCTCGGACCCCGAGGGGTGCGCCTACTGCCACGACTTCTCCGTGGCCCATGGCACGGCCACGAACCCGTTTCGGCTCGTGAACCAGGGCGTCTTGGGCCGGGGGGCCACCGAGGACGGGGGCTGGAACGACGTCTGCCTCACCTGCCACTCCACCTTGGATACGGACGGGTACGACCCGGACGGGGCGGGCGCGGGGTACGCGGCCAAGAACGGGAAAGACGTGGACGCGAACCACTACGGCACCAAGCACGACGCGGCCACGGACGGGGGCACGTTCTGCTGGGACTGCCACGACCCCCACGGCGACCGCACGAGCGGCGGGGGGAACATCTACATGGTGCACCGGGACGTGACCCAGACCTCCGACGGGGCCTACGGGATCCCCTCCACCACGGTGACCCCCGTGTTCACCAACAACGCCACGGGCACGGACTACGCAAAAAGCGCCGCGCCCTATAACGGCGTCTGCCAGGTGTGCCACACGGCGGCGGCCCACTACACCTCGAGTTCGGGCGACGGGCACAACAGCGGGCTCCGGTGCACCTCGTGTCACCCCCACAACGCCGAGTTCGCCCCCAACATCGACAACAACCGCTCCTGCGCCGGGTGCCACACCGCCGGGAGCGACAACGACGACTACACCTACGGCAACGCCAACACGGCGGCCGTGTCCACGGCCGAGTGGGCCGATTCGGGCCACGGCCGGGCCTCGGGCACCTACGACGTCACCGGAAACCCGGCGGCCGCGTTTTCGGGGCCGGGCGACGATCCCGAAGGGTGCAACTACTGCCACGACTACACCGTGCCCCACGGCGGGGCCAACTACTTCCGCCTGGCCAACCGCGACGGCGCAACCGCCTCGGACCCAGACTTCGGGTACGGGTGGAACAACGTGTGCCTCGTGTGCCACGCGGCGGGCGACGCGGGCTACGACCCGGACGGCGGGGGCGGGCTCTACACCCTCCGGAACTCGGCGCTCGACGTGGACGAGAACCACTACGGGGCGAAGCACGCGGCGGGCACGGGCGGCACGTTCTGCTGGGACTGCCACGACCCCCACGGCGACCGGGCCTCGGGCACGGGGAACATCTCGATGATCCACCGCACGGTGAGCAAG
>NZ_BAAHFQ010000010.1:0-54526 GCF_054681715.1 Deferrisoma sp. | reverse complement strand
GTTTCGGGCGGCGATCGAAGGGCTGCTTTCGGTGCTGAAGCGGGCCTACGCGCTGCGTCGGTGCCTGTGGTCGGGGTGGGACGGGTTTGTGCGCTACGTGTGGAGCACGGTTGTGGGGTACAACCTGGTCACGCTGGCACGAATCCGCCTGGCCAAGACCTGAGGGAATCGCCTGGGGGGCCACCCGTCCTCTGGTAGGGGAGGAGTGTGCCGCGGGCGCGGGATTTCGTTCACTCGATGAAATAGACAGTCGCATTCGGACTCGTCACCGTCTCATCGGTCCACCGGAGTAAACCCTACCCCTCGGGCCGGTCGGACCTGTACGGCAAAATCTCGAATTTCCGGACGGACACTAGACTACCAACTTCCGAAAAGTGTCAAACCTGCGGGGCCGGTCCCACGCCGAGAACGGTAGGCTATAAATCCGGTTCGCCCCACTTTTCGTATAGGGCGTCGAAGTAGTCCACACACCGTTCCATTATGATCTTCGGATGGGTGCGATTTTCCAGTATGAAGTCCCGTACCTGTTTCATAACCTTGTGTGTCTCTTGGAAACGCTTCCGGTCCCAGGTATTGATTTCTATGTCATGAATGATCTGACGAATGCGCTCGGCGACGGGGTCGTCAACTCCATAGTGCTCCAAGAGGGTCGCATAGGTAGACCGCGTCGCATAGCGCTTGAATTTCGCAGCGGGAACATCAAAAGGAATCCCTCCAGCAAGAGCACCCCCGCGCGGTATGATCCGTATTTCGGCTTCTGGGGCGATGAACCGTTTGATGAGCCACACCGAGGCGCACTTGTCCGCCTCGAAGTTTTCCCAGGTCCAAAAAACACGAGGTTGAGCAAGCACCGAACCCGCCATTCCGCTGAACACGAGACAGCAGAGCGCCGCCAGGACCTTCCGCACCATATCCTACCCGACCCCCCTGCTGAACATCTGGTGGAGTTCGCCCGCGGTGAGCGCCGCGAGTGCCGCACCCCTGCCCTCCCACGCCACCCGACCTCGGTTGAGGATCCAAACCCGGTCCGCAAGGCGCCCCGCTTCCAGGACATCATGGGTCACGTAAACCACCCCGAGCCTTCGCTCCCGGACGAGATCCCGCGTCAAGCGGATCATGTCTTCCCGGAGGACGATGTCCAGCCCCGTGAACGGTTCGTCCATGAGGAGAAAATCGGGGTGACGCGCGATAGCCCGGCCGATGGCCAGTCGCTGGCGCTCCCCCCCGGAAAGCTGCTCCGGATAGGCCCTGGTCCGGTGGTCCATCCGCACGCGTGCCAGAACAGCTTCCACCCGCGCTTTCCTTTCCCTACGGGACAACCCCAGCCCCCCAAGAGCAAATTTGATGTGATCCTCGGCCCTCATGTGGGGCCAGAGGGCCAGATTCTGAAAGACGAACCCCAAGTTCCTGTCGGCAGGGGGAAGCCTGAACTTGGGCGTGCTCACCACACGGTCCCGGAGAACCACCTCGCCGGCATCCGGGAGTTCGAGCCCCGCGATGATGCGAAGCAATGTGGACTTGCCGCTGCCGGACGGTCCAAGGACGGCGGTAATCTCACCTTGCCGCACGCCGATGTCCACTCCGTCCAGCGCCAGCACCTCCCCAAACAGCTTTCTCACCCCGCGGACTCTCAGCACCGACGGGCCTCCCAGCCGGTTCCGAGCCGCTTCCACACAAGGAAAAACGCGCCCACCGCAACCCATTGCACGATCAGTAGCAGTCCGGCGAGGTTCGCAACGTCCTCCATTGAGCCGTAGTGCAAATAATTATAGACCTTGATCAGCAAGGTGCTCGCCCCCGGAGGAACCACGAGCAAGCTCACCCCGAGATCCCCGAACGCGAGAACGAAAGCGACAAAAAACGATGTCAGCAGGCCATGGGCATTCAGTGGGACCACAATGCGCGACAATGTGGTCCAGTACCCCTTTCTGGCCACGATCGCGGCCGCCTCCAGATCCCAGTGCACCTGGTGCAGGGACGAGGTGACCGTCCGAACGCAAAACGGCAGGATACGCGCCAGATATCCCACCACGAGGATCCCCCACCCCTCATAGAGCCAGGCCGTCGCGGGCCGGTTCCACAGCCGGATGACCGCGATCCCCACCAGCAGAGCCGGCACGGCAAACGGCACCTGAGTTAGAGCATCCCAGAGCAGCCTGCCTCGGGAAGGCCCCCGCACCAATCGCAACCCGATCGGCAGTGCCAAGCCGGTGGCCGCGGCCGCGGCCACCAGGGCCAAACCCGCGTTGAACCACAGGGTATGCCAAGACGAACGCAACACCGCCACCAGGCCGCCGGCTCCGGACGCGTTAGCCACGATGAAACCGAGCGGAACGCCGGCTGTTATGAGGAGCACCACTCCCGGCGCTAAAGAGAGCGCCCACCTCCAACCTCCGAGATCCTGGCCCAGCCTCCCCGTTCCACCCGCCGCAAAACCCACATAACGCCGCTCCCGCATCCAGTACGCCTGGATCCACACGAGCACTGCAGCAATTCCGAGGAACGGAACAGATAAAGCGACGGCGGCGCGTTCATTGTACAGACCGCTGAACTGGACAAAAACTTCAACGGGAAAAACGCGCAGCCGAAACAAATCTGGGATGCCGAAATCCATCAGCGAAAAAACGAAAACGAAAACCACGCCCGCCAGGACGTGCGGCGCCGCCAGCGGAAGCGTTACCTTCCAGAAGGTGGGCCCGACGCCCCGGACCACAACCCCCGCTTCCTCGTAACGGCGTTCCACCCCATCCAGTCCCCCGATCGTCAGGAGGGCAAGGAACGGGTAGTATGCCGCAGCCAAGGCAACAGCAGCTCCACAAAAACGCCACCATCCAGAATCTAACGCTGTACCCAAGGAAGGCCCGGCACCCCCTAGCAGTAGGGACTCCCACGCGATTCCTTGCAAGTAGGGAGGGACGAGCAAGGGCGACAGGTAGGCGACCCGAAAGAATCCTTTCCCTGCCAAATTCGTACAAGTGGTCACCACGGCATAGGGGATCGCAAACAATGCAGCCAGCATCGTGGCCAGGGTGGCCAACTGGAAACTCCGGGCCAACAGTCCCCACTGCCGATGGTCGAGCCACATCGCCCGCAAGAACGCGGTCGTTCCGTGTCCTCCCCCCCAAAACACGGCTTCCGCCAAGAGGAGCAAAGGAGGGGCCAACACAACCACGATGAAGGCGCCTCCCGCAACCCTGAAAAGAGACTTGGGAAAATAAGACATAACCTCTTCGGGAAACGTCGTGCCGGGGCGGGCAGCCTTCGCGACCGGGCCTTGGCCCGGCGTTTAGCGCACGAACAAAGCTTGGCAGAACCGCGTCGCCTTCTCGATCTGTTCCGCGACGGCCTCAAACGACACCGGCATGGAGCGGATGGGAGGGGTCTGGCTGGCTTCCTCCGGCCGAACGGGAACTTGCGCGGCGCCGCTACGGATCAAAGCCTGCTCGGTGGCTTCGCTTACGAGGTAGTCGATCAGCATTTTCCCGGTCTCCGGGTGGGGGGCCCCGCGGATCAGCGCCACCGTGTTCGGGATCAGGAGAGTTCCGAACCCCCCTTGGTCGGGGAACACCATCTGAATCGGTTTGCCCGCCTTCACGGCGGCCGTCACGTCGTCGGTATCGGTCAGTCCTATCGGGTATCGCCCCTCCACCACGAGGTCTCTGACCACCGAGTTCCCGTCCACCACGGCCACCCGGTTCTCTTTCAACCTCGTGAGGTACTCCCGGGCCCGGTCGTCCCCCAGGTGAGCAAAGAGGGCCGCCACGTGAGTAGCCGTCGTCCCGAAAAGGGGGTACGCGATAGCGACTCTGCCTCTCCATTTCGGATCGGCTAAATCAAGAATGGACTGGGGGACTTCCTGTTCGGAAAGCAGGTTCGTGTTGTACGCGATAACTCGCGCCCGCGCCGCAAATCCCGTCCAGTAGCCTTCCTCGTCCTTCAGGTGCTTCGGGATCCCCTCCGCGAGGGGCGAGCGGTAAGGGGCTAAGATGCCCTTCTTTTTCAAGATCAGCGTCCGCGCCACCTCCCCGTTCCAAAACACGTCACACTGAGGGTTGTCCTTTTCCGCGATCAGACGGTTCACCAGCCCGGTGGTTTTGCTCGCCTCCACATCAAACGCCGGCTTGACGCGAATCCCGGTCTTCCGCGCAAACTCCTCAAGAACCGGCTCTGAGTACACCTGATCTACCGAGGTGTAGACAACGACCTCTCCCGATTTCTGCGGTGTTCCCTCACAGCCGAGCGACAGGAGCGCCAGACCGGCGAGAAAGAGGGCGTCTCTCACGATTGCCCCTGCTCTTCTCCACCGCGCCCTGCCCGTCTTCTGTGGCCGGGGCCCCGCCGCGGCGCGTTCACAACGCTCCCCCGGTTCGACGGAGCCACACAGGAGTTGAAACCAATCGTGTCTTTGGGCTCCCACCACGCGCATGTTCTCCTCCGTTCTCACTCCCCCCTCCCACAGGACCTGGCAGTCTCCTGGCACCGGGCGTCACCCGTTGCAGGGACAACGTTTCCCCAGACCGGAATATCGATCCGCGGGCGGTCCGGCCGATCGGTGTGCACCGTGACCACCTCCAGAAACTCCCCGCGGGGGGCCTCGTGCCCCACCGAAATCCCGATCAACACTCCGGTCACCTTCCCCCGGCGCCACGGGGAGGCTTCCGCCCGCAGAAACGGAGCGGTTACCTCCACGCGTCTGACAACCAGTGGAGGCCCCGAAAGCCGCAGGACTCGCACCGTGCGTGCCGCAGGATGCCCCTGCCGGACACACCCAAAGTCGATCCCCTCGGGCTCCAACACCACCCCCCTTGCCACTCGCGCCGACAGGCCGAGCTCCGCCCTCCGTACCGCCTCCCCCTCCGCGTACGTAACGATCACCGAGGCACGCTCCCTGCGTTCCACTTCGCCGGCTCGGAACGAAACCAGGATCTCCCCCCGGCCGCCCGGCGGCACCTCCGCACCGACAACGTCGCCCACCGTGCACCAACACGGCGTCTCCGTCGCGAGAATGCGAATGGTTTGCTCTCCCCGGTTCTCAAACGGGAAGCGGTGGGTGACCTCGGCACCCGGACCGACGATCCCGCCATCGGCCTCTGCCTCCGGAAAAAAGAGGCTGCCTGCGGTCCGGGGCCCCGCTGGTCTCGTGGACCCCGTCCCGCACGTCCGATCCGGGAGACCGAGGAGGAAGACCTGTTGCCCCTTTGCGGATCCCTCCGACGCGAGCACCCCCCGCCCTCCTCCACACCCGCACAACACCACCGCGCAAAGGGCAGTCCAAGCTGCATAACCCACTGTGCGCACGCTACTTTCTCACCACAATACGATGACTTTTAACCCCGATTTGATCCGAAAAACTGGACAAATTCACGGTCAACACGTGCTCGCCCTCAGGCACATCATACAGGTCCCAAACCCAGTTAAACGGCGTGTACCCCACCTCGTCCTCAGCGTAAAACCTTCCGTCCAAAAAGAACACGATCTCAAACTGCTGATCCCTGAAAAGTTTGCGGCTCTCTTCATCAAGGTCCACATTAACGATCGTCCTGTCCCTCAAGACGATGGCGCCATCATCGACCCTCCCCTCCATAGGCGAAAACGATAACTTGACCCTTGGCGACCTGTCTGTAATACGGGACATACGGTAATGGGGAGAAACCTCTTCCAACGATCCGCGATCTGGTTTTTTGGGAAGGTCGCCCGCCATTCTCACGTATTCCACGTACCCCATATTTTTGTTTCCGTACAGAATAACGGAGTTCTCGGGCAACTGGTAACAAGTGATGATCATCTTAAACTTCTTCTCGTCCCACAAAGAGATCAGCCCATCCTCGTCTTTGCCGTCCCAATACTCCGTGACCATGCCGGCGGGACGGGGCTGCCAGTCCACCAGAGTCCTCAGAAGGGGCCCCCCTTCCAACCCCAAGCGGATCAGCACACGGGCCGGGAACGGCAGGCGGTATGAGATGGTCCGCTTGACAGAGTCGACCGTTGCCGAGGTGATGTCTCGCTCGTTGCCCCCGGAGAACGACGTGGGATCATAGACCGCGGTCTCCCCGTCTCGGCCCCGCGCCAGGAGGGTGAAAAAATACGCCTCGTCTGGCAGTATTCGGCCCGCATCGTCTTTTCCGTCCCATGAAAACGACCCCGGTCCGGGTTGCTGGCCGGGGCGGGTCATGGTCCGAACCCTGTGCCAGTCCGGATCGTAAACGTTTAGGGTCACGTCCGCCGGGAATCCCAGGCGGTACCCCACCTCCATTGTTTCGCCCCGCGCCGGGTTGAGGGTCTGCTTGGACACGCGGACACCGGAGAGCGCGGAGGCATGCCCGGTTTCCGGGGAACCGGCCTCGCGGCCCGCAGCATCCGGAGGCGCCCCCCCTCCGACCTCCACCACTCGCCCCTGCAGTGCACACCCCGCCCCGCTTAGGAGCACCATCCACGCCGCCAAAATCGACAAAATCCCCCCTGTCGGCCCTGTGGGAGTCTTACCAATCCACATCCATGATCTCCACATCTAAGGAAACGCTGAACCGCTGATCCGCTCCCGAATCCAGGTCCCGGACCCAGATCCGCCTCTCCCCCCCTTCGGTGGCCACAAACGCGATGCGTCTCCCGTCGGGAGACCACGCGGGACTTGTCTCCGCCCCCGGAAACTCGGTGAGTTTTTCCACGGTTCCATCCACGAGGGACAAGATGAAGAGATCGAAACTCCCGTCCCGATTCGAGGAGAAGACGATCCGACTCCCGTCCGGCGACCAATCCGGCCCCCGGCACAGAGCGTTGGACAGGGTCCTCTGGTGCGGTCTCTTGCCCGAACGGTTCACCGTCCACAGGTCTTGGACCACGGTCCCACACTCCAGGGTGCAGGAACAACTCGCATAGGCGATGCGGCCACCTTCTGGGGACCAAACGGGCCACATCTGCGCACCTGGTTGCCGGAGCAGCGTGCGGTGTTCCGACAAACGCAGGTTCAGCACCTGGAGATCCGTGTCTTCTGGATCGGTCCCGGAGGCGCGCACATACACCAGGCGCTCTCCGTCCGGGGCAAGGGCAGGCATCATCGCAGGTCGTCGAGCGTTGGCATCTACCAGCAGCGATACCTCCCCCGTCCCGACGTCCACCGACCGTACCGCCCCATCGCTCGTGGCATACACCACGAAACGGCGGTCGCCACTCCAGCTCGGCTGCCGCTCGTCATACGGGGTCCACGTCAGGCGCCTCACCTCCCCGCCCTCCGGGTCGCCCAGCAGCAACTCCCTGTTCCCCTCCACGACCCCGGAGAAAACCAGCAGCGATTCGCACGCCCCGTTCCGAGGGCAGAGCGCGAGGAGCACGGCAAGGGCAAATATCCACGCCGTCTCTACGCGGATCACGGCCTTCTTGTGCACGGTCTTTCCCTAGTGCCTCGCGGCCTCTCGTCCGGTGCTACCGCGCACCGGGCGGCGCTGTGGCCGTGGTTGCCGTTTTCAACTCCTCCACCCGGGCCAACTTCGCCTCGGCCTCGTCCACCAGGGCCTGGATTTGAGACCGAACATCGGGGTGTTCCGCCAGGTACGCATCGTAAGCCTTGCGGTTCGCAGCCACGTACCTCACGTACTCCCCCAGGGTCATGCCGAATCCCTGCAGGAGCTCGGTCTTCTCCCGATTCAGGGTTTCCCAGTGAGCCTGCTCCCATTCCGCGAGGCTCTCCGGGTCTCCTCCATAGCTTTCGAGGAGCTGAATCAGTTCGCCCAGGGCCTGCACGTCCTGCTGTAGGCTCGCGATAGCCGCCTGGCAGTATACGTCGGCCGGAGGCTCTGCCGCCCCCCCCAAGCTTGCTGAGCTTGCGAGCAAAGCACCGACCACGCCAAGCACCACCGTCCAGTTCCAACCACTCGCCCGTTTCATGCTCCCACGCTCCTTTCCGCCCCTCTGTTCCGCCACCTTCCCCCCTCCATCGCCCTGTCCGAGGTCCGGAGCAAATAGTGGCAAATGGGTTCCGTTCCGGCGAGCCCCATCTCGTGCAGCCGCTGCCGAACAACCTCGTACAGTTGCACCGCCTGTGGAAGCCTCATACCGTGCCTGCACGTGTAGCCTAGGTCTCCCCCGGGGGCCACCGTCGAGGTTCGCCAAGGAGCCAGAGAGACTCCAAACTCTGGCGCCCGCTTGTGGACGGGGGTAAAGTCTCGTAAATGGAACAGAGAAACCCCTGCATGCCCAATGCACCGCCTTTGCTGCTCCACCAGTTCCATCGTTTCAAACACGTCTCGCGGCCGTTCTCCTGGAAATCCCACCATCAACGTCAAATACACCCGCAGCCCGGCCTGGGCCGCGTTTCGGATCACCTGACGACACACCTCCAGCCGGTATCCCTTATGCATGCGGTCCTGCATCCGTTGGCTGCCGCTTTCCAGACCGAACACCACCGCGCGGCATCCCGCATCATGCATCAGGGAGCACAGTTCACGGGTGAAACTCCGGTCAAGCCGCAGCTCGCAGCTCCAGCGGTACGGACTCCCACGGTCCACCAGAAGACGGCTGAACTGACGCAAGAACCGGGGGGGAGACGCCTCATCCCAAATCTCAAAACAGGTTGCCCCGGACCGTCGCTCCAACGTTCGCATATCCTCCAACACCCGTTCAGGAGCCCGACTCCGGTACCTCGTCCCGTTATTGAGATACGAAGTATTGCAGAAAGCGCATCTCCCCCAGTAGCATCCGCGCGTCGGTTTCAGGATCGGAACAAGCCGGGGTGTCAAGTAACGGTCCAACGGCAGTCCGTCGTAACTCGGCGGGGGAAGCGCGTCCAAATTTTCCACGACTTCCATCGGGTTCACCCGGACTCTCGATCCATCCCGATACAGCACGTTTGGAATCCGATCCCGCGGCGTCCTCCCCGAGAGGTGCCCGATCAACCCTTCCAGAGCGGGTTCCCCCTCGTGCACGGCGACAAAATCACAGAAGTCAAACAATCTTCCGTCCTGGCAGATCTTCTCCTTCAAAACCGTGAGGGCCGGCCCCCCCAAAACAAGCGGAGTTCGGCGGGGAGACCTCCTCAGCACCGACGCAAACGCAAGCGCCGGAATTAACTGCTCCTCGAACACTACGGAGATCCCGATCAGATCTGGAGACCGTACGTCCAGCCACGGCCGGACCACCTGCGCGCAGAACCGGGCGTATCTCCGCTCCACGCGGACCTCCTGTAGCAGCTCGTCCCACGTGGGAGGTTCCGGCCCCCGGAGCCCTCCGTTCCGGATGAAACGATCCATCTCCGCGTAGTGATGGAGAAAATTCTGCGCCGCCTGCACGAGGTCGCGTGCCTGGTTGGCTTTTGCCGACGAACGTAGCGTCGCCTCCTCCCGAAGCATTCCCACCGCCTCCTCGATCCCTCGGGAAAAGCGGTGAGAGAGCGCGCCTCGAAGCACCCGATTTGCATGCGCTTTGAGAGCAGAGCGTTCGGCCGCGCCGACGTCCCCCGAGAACTCCCCCCTGATCCATGCTGCAGCCTCCTCTTCTAGCAGGCGCATGGATTCTGGCCGAAGGTTTACCGTCAGGAACTCCAGGTTCGCGTCCAGAAGTTCCGTTTGGCACCCCTTGGCGCGAAGGAACCCAGCCAGCGTGGGAACGCTGGAATATGGTTGATACGCCACCACGAAAGGTGGAAAGATCAGAGCCACCTTCACGTGCTTCCCCCTGCCAGTCTGCGGATCCGATCCAGAACGGCTTCCCGAAGCAAAACCTTGCGCTGTCCGTGAGCCTCCACCTCGACAGGCACTCCCACATAGAAGAACCACTGTCCACCCTGCCACGCCGTGATGTCGTACCGCGGCTCCCCACTATACATACCGGTAATAAACCGGGGCTCCCACAGGCTGTTGCGAAAAGACTTCTTACGCACGTAACTCACGGTACGGGCGTAAAAGTCCCCCCAGAACCTTCTCGCCCCCGTCGGGTCCGGCCAGAAAATCCCCGCCACAAGAGCGGGACGCCTCGCGCCCGGGAACCAAAAGAGCTTCCGTTTGGCCTCTTCCGCCCCTCGCAACGGCAGGCCCGCCCAGTCTCGGATATCTTCGACCGGGGCCGCCTCGGCCCCTTGGACCTCCACGTCCAACACCTCCTGAAGCGAAACGTACCGCGTGGGGACCGTAAGGCCCAGGGATCGAATCCCAAGGTACAACCCACCGAACAACAGACCCAGGAACACGCCCGCACTCCCCGCAACCAGCGCGACGATCCCCATGGTTCTACGCCTGCCCGGTCTGCGCGTCACGGTCGTCCCATTGTCCCGCACCGAACACTTCCCGCACCGCATCGTCCACGGTCCGGACGGGAACCAACGTGAGCCCCCTGGGCCCCGTTTTCCCGGTGATGACCTCCTCGTAGTTGTCCCGGGGCAAAAGCAGGGTTTCCACTCCCAGGCGCTGCGCGGCCAGAGCCTTTTCTCGGATCCCTGCCACCGGCAACACCGCCCCCCGCAGGCAGATTTCCCCCACCGCCGAGACACGGGGGGGCATCGGCGTGCTTCGTGCTGCGGAGAGCAGCGACAGGAACACGCCCAACCCCGCCGACACCCCCGTTTTCTGGGCATTCGCGGGCAAGATGTTCACATGGATCACGTTCTCATCCAGGGCGCTTCGATCTATCCCCCAGTGGTCGGCTCGGCTCCTCAGAACAGACAATGCGACCACCACCGACTCCTGAAACGCCTGGTCCATCATGCCGGTGAAAACCAGACGCGGATGGCTCGAGGGGTAAAGAAGCGACTCGATCTCCGAGACCACCCCCCGACCCTCACTGATCCCGACGAGGGGCACCACGCCTACATGTCCCTCCGGGGAGACGACGCGGTAGTGGAACAACGGGCGGCCCAGCGCCTGCCCCAGCACCCCCGTGTCCACCTGGAAGGCGCTCTGTTCCCTTTGGGGGTCTTGCAACACCAGGTATCGGCAAATCTTCCGAAGGGCCCTTTCCAGATCTCGGAGTCCTAACTCGTTTGTGTACCGCCGGATCAACTCGTACAACACGGCCTCTGGTGCGTGAACGCGCACACCCGTCTTCCTTGCCAGTCGCGGGAGCAGCCATCCCGCCGCGATCTCGACCTTCTCCTCGTCCGTGTACCCCTTCAGAGGAACAAACTCGAACTGAGCAAACGCTTCCTGGGTCATGGAAGCCAGATCGCTAGCCGTCGCGAAAAACAAGGCCCGTCCAAAATCCACAGGCCTCGAAATATGCTTGAGCCGGAGCGCATGCTCGTGAGTCAAGGCCAAGACTTCCCGAAAGGTGTAGCTCAACTTCTCCTGAAAACGAAAAGAAAGTTGTTCAGCCCCTACCAGGACGAACATCAACTCCCGGTCAGGGTTCGCAGCCAGCGAGTGCACGATCCGGCCGGCGATCTCCCCAATGCGCATCTTCCCGTAGGACTGCGCGTCCGCACGCGGGTCCGAAATCCCGATCTTCACGCACAGCGGTTCAATCCCCAATCCCTTGGCCAGCGACATCAGAAGAGTCTTTTTCCCCGTGCCATTGGGGCCCAGCAAACACAACATCCGTTCCGGCATTTGGCCCAATCGCCGACACGTCTCGACGTAGGAAAGCACGGCCTCCTTTTCCTCGTGGAGACCGTAGAGTTCCTTGTCCAAAAACGTGCGAACGTCGCCCACAGCTCCCTTCCGGGCCTTCCGAGAATTGTTCACACGCGGGGAGTCAGCAAGGAGGTTCATTCCTCTCCCTTGCAGAGAAACGGCGGCCACCGACGCGTCTACGATCGCGGGACGTCGGTGGCCGCGGGAAACGGAACCCACGTCGTTGGGGCCGAGGACCGGAGGGAATACCACCCCCCAGCACCGACTCCACTACTGCGCCACCATCCTCAGGCTCTCCACCGCCTGGTTCCGGAGCAGTTTTTCGCGCGTGACCACCTCGATCACAACGTTCCCCCGTTGGAGCACTGCGTCCGGGCCCGAAATCGATTTTATCGTTTGAAACACTCGGGCGGTGTCCTCGTCACTTTCACATTCCAGGTAGTTCACCTTCACGTACGCCGTTCCAGAGCCTTGAGGCACCGCGAAGACTTGGTTGACGATGAAAGCGATCTTCCCACCCAACTTTTCCTCAAAAAAAGAAATCTTTGCGTCAGCAGCCGTCAAAAACTGCGCCAGCATCCATCCCTGCGGCACGTCCTCGGCGTTCAGCGCAACGTCGAAAATAGCACTTCGTACGATAGACGCACACAGAACCTGCTTCATCCATGCGTCCTTCGACAGAATTTCGACGACGAGATTCGCGTCTCTATGCAGAACATTGACGTCCCCGATAAGAGCCAGGAGCTTCAACTCTGCTTTCTCGGCCTCCTCTTCCGAAGCAAACAGCATATAGTTCACCTGTGCCAGCGCGTCGCCTCTTCTCCAAATCTGATTCAGAATTTCCCGTGGGCGGACCCCGTAAATCTTCTCGAAACGAGCCAGTCCGTCCGCACTGGCTCGGAGTTCCTTTTCCAGCACCCATCCCGGCGGCAGAGCGTCCTCGGCAAGCTTGTACATATCCACGTCTCCATAAAGCGGCGCCGCCGCCAACGCCGCACCCGCCCCCAAACCGGGTTCCGCCATCAGGACGCACCCGAGGAAGAGTGCTCCGAATACTCCACAGATCCAACGTTCCGTTTTCCGTTTGCACATCATGAACCCTCGCCTCCGACGTCGTCCCCTGAGTTCTCCGGCCGGTCTTCGTAAGCATACCGAATGAGATCCAACCGCCCGATCTTCAAGACGAACCGAACAACCTCCCTGACCGCCTCAGCTTCATCCATGCCAAACTCCCGGCAAAGTTCCGCCGCGATCTCCCGGGTCGTTCTCTTTCCATCCATCAGTTCCCAGATCCGCCCCCCCTCCCCCGCCAGGTGGTACGCTTCCTTGCGCACCGCATCGTACAGAATCGCCACCGGGACCCCATCGAGGATCTCACGCCGAACCAGCACCTCGGGCATGGTCTTCTTGACGTAGACCATGTGGTGGATCACCGCGTTTCGGTCCCCCATGCTCACACCTCCTGATCCTCCAGCCACTCCTCCAAGGCGGCAAAAGTGTCCTGGAGTCGATCCCCAAACACGATCGCGTGCTCCTGCCCCGTATCAAAGCTGTATGGCACGGAGGAGGAACCAGGAACGGAGATGCCCGGAACGATAGGGATGAGATCAATCGCGCACGCGTCTGCCGCGCACGCATCAACGATCGGACAGTTGATACCGCACGCATCGGCCCCGCAGGCCCCGTTGCCCGCGTTGGCCCCACAGGCCGCCCCTCCGCACGCGGCCGCCCCGCACGCGTTCCCTCCACAGGCGGCCCCTCCGCAGGCGGCCGCCCCGCACACATCGCCTCCGCACGCGGCCCCTCCGCAAGCCGCCCCCCCGCATCCGGCCGCCCCGCATCCGGCCGCCCCGCATCCGGCCGCCCCACACGCAGCCCCTCCGCAGGCAGCCCCCCCGCACGCCGCCCCCCCGCAGGCCGCCCCCCCGCAGGCGTCCCCTCCACAGGCGGCCGCCCCGCAGGGTGCACACGGGCAACCCAAGAAATCGATCCGCTCGACCTCGGGGCGCTGAAATCGCAGTTCACTCATGCCAGTGCTCCTTCTTCCCATCCAAGGGAGACATTCCACGTCGAACCCTGCGTCTTCCCACCTTCCAGTCCTGTCACGCTCCGCTGCACACGGGTCTCTGCTCGTTCGGTTCGAAGGTGCAACCGATATCCGGACTGCCAAAAGACCCCGACCCCACATAGGACATGATCCGGCAACCGGTCTTGCACGCATGGAGATACCCGCACTGGGCGCATTTCCCTTCCGGAACCAGCGGTTCCCGAAACGCCGCCCACCGGGCCTCGTCTTCCCAAAGTTCTTTGAGCGACATCTCTCTCAGCGAACCCACTATGAACTCCGGGTAGTCGTAAAAATACGAGCAAGGGACCACGCTCCCGGAAGGGGAGACCGCCAATTTCGTGGTTCCCGCTGCACAAGAGTAACTCGCCGGTTCCTCTCCCGGCCTGTATTCTATTTGCGCCCTCAACGCTCCAACACTCATCGGAAACACGCACGCATTATCTGATGCGATCCCGATAACCCCAAGCAATTCTTCTCTTTTCCTTTCCAAAAAGCGGAAAACGATCTCCCCTTCTTCAGCGCTCAAAGCCAACTGGTCGTATCTATCACTCAATTGCCCCCTCCCAATCTTGTGCAACTTCAGACAGCGATACGTCATAGCGCCGTATTCAATGGCCAGATTCAATAGATTTGGCACATCCCTCCAGTTCAACCTCGTCAACACGGTGTTAATGATGGGGCGGATTTTGCCCGTCGCCGTAAGGTTCCGAATGCCCTGCGTTGTGAGCTCGAAGGCACCTCGGTGCCCCCGTTGACGGTCGTGAATCTCAGGGCAGGAACCATCCAAACTGATCTGGATGCGGTCGAACCTGGGATCGTAGAGTTTGGCATACTCGCGTGCCACCTCCGGTGTGATCAACGAACCGTTCGAAATAATGTACGTCCAAAGCCCGCGAGACTTCGTGTGGGACAGGATATCCAAGAAATCTTCACGAAGAAACGGTTCTCCTCCCCCATACAACACTAACCCGCCCCCCAATTCTGCAAACTGGTCAATGATGTCAAGCACGTCTTGGGTCGGCATTTCATCATCAGCTGGCAGTGTGCAGTCTTTTGCAGACGCGTAGCAAAAAATGCAACGGTGATTACAGCGAAACGTGATGTCGATGTTAATCTCAAACGGAGACACCAACCGCTTGCATCGGCCGCGAAAGACAAATCCCTCAAAAACGGATTTCGCATCCACCTGCGACAGCATCCGCCTGCGAATCCCTTCCCGAATGACTTGGTCCAAACGTACGCTGGTCAACGTTTCCTGGCCTGAGCACAGAAGATCCTCTACCTCCACCCCATACCGGCAGCGAATCTTCTGCGCCGCAACCCGGGTCTCGTCCTCGGACGCTAGGCGGCCATCCGGGTCCCCCCCGAGCAATACGTCCACCACGAACTGCTCAATGGTCGTTGTGCGCACGTTTCGCCATCCTTCCCCCCCGGGCCATTTCCGAATCGGTCCGCACGGTCATGTGAACCTTCGCCGTGCCCCGGTCCAGCACGAGAGCGATCTGGTCCCCGGGAGTCTTCGCCAACAGGGCTGTCGCCAGAACCCACGAGCCACCCTTGGGAACCGCCATTCCGTCCACCTCCAGTATCCGGTCCCCGGCGCGGAGTCCCTCCCGCATCGCGGGGCTTTCGGGCCACACCCTCACCACGCGGACACCTTTCAACGAGTCCTCCGCAACGTCCACACCCAGCCAGGCGAACTCTTCCGGCCCTCGCCGGGCGTCCCAGGCATCCGCCAGAAGCGTCCGATACCGAATCCACCCCATCTCGCGTTCCGCAGGCTCTATGCCCCGAAGGCGCTCCAGCCACCGGCCCTCTAAAACAGCTAACTGCTGTCCGTAGACCTCGAGGAAGTCCGGGTGGGAGTAGAGGCGCTTAAACGCTTCCAGCCCAAACCGTTCAATGAGGAAACGAACGAACGATCCCGCCAGTTCATAAGCCACCACGGGGTTCGCCCGCCGGAACGCCTGCGAATCCGCCAGGGTTGTCACCGCGACCCGCCGGCCCAGGAGGTCGACTCCCCGACTCCACACATCCACATCAATCCCCCACGGGGCCCCGACGACGTATTCGGCAAGCCCCTCCACGAGGAGGGCGGGCGGGGGGCCGTTCCCTCCAAACGTTGCCAGACTTCGGGTCAGCACGTGCGTCATTTCATGAAGGATGGGACCGTGATCCGACGGGCTGTCAAAATAGACGTGGACCTCGTCCGGCCTAAGCCGCCCCAAAAGGGGCAGCGCATTCCACAGAAGGGGTTCCATCCGCTTTGGGTATAGGAAGACCGACACGGAACTTTCGGACGACAGGTCCAGTCGGGCGCAGATCTTCCGATACGCGGATTCGCACCGGGTCAGCACCCATTCCCGGTCTTCCGGACCAACCTCACGAGGATCGTACCAGACTGTCGTCCGCGGCCCCTCCAACTTCCCAAGCAGCCGTTTCTCCGCGTACGCCAGGACCTGTCTATACGCCTGCCCCGTGTGCGCGCGGAGCAACTCGGGGACACCCCTCGATCTGTCCCCCAACGCCCGCAGGCGGCGGGCCCTCTCCCCACGAGTCCGTGCCACCGGTTCCTGGGCATGGCCGACCTCAGGTGCCAGGCTTCCCGCCCCGGCGAGGAGCAAAACCGCGCACCAAAAAATCGACCGAGCTCGCGACCTAGAAAACTTCATCCCGAACCACATCCCACAGGCTCTCTCCCCGGTAGGAAAGGGAGATCGGCCCCAGGCGATGGAGCCCTTCTCCACGGGAGCTCTCCGGGGCTTCCATGGCGACGGCTACCCGTTCCAGCCCCGTTCCCGTTGCGTCCGGTTCCACGGCCGCGATAACCCCTTCCATCCGGTCACAGACTCCGTCCCCTTCGCCCCCATCGCACCGCTCGATCCGGATCCAAGCGCCGGGCCGTAAAACCTCCCCCAGCTCCGTTCCTCCTGACCGGACGAGGATGACAGCGACCTGCCCCTCTTCAGCCCGCAGGATCAGGGACCCAACCACCTGCCTGGTTTTCAACACCCTTGTCCCCGACAACAGGCTGTACACCATGCCCGCGCTTACACCCACGACCCCTGCCAAAGTCAGCGCCGCCAGCAAACTGCTTCGCCCGAGTCGGGACATCCGTCGGTCCCATCTCTGGCTCAAACTCATCGTTCTCCTCCGACCGCCTGAGCCAGCGATGTGCCCGGCCCCAAAGCCCCTTCCCCTCCCATCACTTCACTCATCTTTCCCCCTGCCAACACGTACACGCGCTGCGCGAAACGGGCGATCCCCGGGCGGCAGGAAAGCAGCAGCACCGCGCACTCCGGGAACCGGCGGCGGATTTCCGAAAGGATCCTAGCTTCTTCCCCCTCTTCCAACTGATTCGTCCCCTCGTCGACGATAAGAAGCCGAGGCCGGCGAGCCAGGGCCCGCGCGATTCCGATCCTCTGACGCTCCCCGAGCGACAAAAGGGCCCCGCCTTCCCCAACTCCTTGACCTTCCGCACGGCCACGGCCGTCCGGCCCACGGCCGATTCTCCTTACTCCAGCCACGTCCATGGCCTCCTCCACGACCTCCGCGGGCACGGAGGGAGCACCAAAACGAACATTGCACTCGACGGTTCCGTTCAGCACCAGCGGGTCCTGAAGCACGATACCGACGTGCCTACGAAACACGGACGGGTCCAAGCGCTCCGCCGGCACGCCCCAAATCATGACCTCCCCCCGACCCGGTGTCTCCAACCCGAGCAACATCTTTACCAATGTGCTCTTCCCCTGGCCGCTCTCCCCCACGATGGCCACCCACTCTCCGGGCCCCACCCGGAACGTGGCGCCCCGCAGAACAGCTCGGCTCCGTGCGTACGCGTAATGAACGTCTCTCACCTCCAGGGGCGGTGCACCGGGCTTGGGCAGGAACCGTGCGTCCGCCGGCACGGTATCGCCCTCCCCCGCGGCGGTTGACACAACCTCAAAAAAGCGCTCCACGTATGCGAACTGGGACGCTACCCCTTCATAGGCCGAACCAAGGGACTGGAGAACCTTGGACAGGTGCAGCAAGTAGGCGGACAGGGCGGCGAAGCTCCCCAGGCTCAGATCCCCGTGCATCACCCGCCCCCCCAGATACGACGCAATCCCCAGCGCCAGGCCGTACTTGCCCGCCTGCCGTGTCGTGGAGCTCAAAAGACCAAGGCGGAAGCTCTCCACCAACACCCGGATCTGGCGCACGGCCTCCCCACAATACGCGCGTAGGCTTGCAGACTCCGTACGGGAGTATTTGTGGAGCCTCACGTTGGAAAGGTGATCCTGCACCGTGGCGGATAGGCGCTGGGAGGCCCGGGCCACCCGATCCCCCATCCGGTACTGCAGCTTTCCGAACCAAGCGTTGAGCAGGTAGAACGCGGGAACCACCCCCACCACCACGGCGGTGGCCCGCCACTCCCACCGGAAGCAGATGACGAGGAGGAACCCCACCTGGAGAAGCGTCAGCACCAACCCCTGGATCCCCCCCGACGCCAACCCAACCACCGAAGAGGGATCCGCGTTCAGCCGGAACAGCAACTCCCCCGTGCTCTTGCCGTCGAAAAAACCCAGGGGCTTCCGAACCAGCGTCCCGAAATAGTGGGACCGAACGTCGTAGCCGATCCGCACGCTGGTATAGAAGGACAGGTAACTTTGAAGCCCTCCCAGCAACATGGAGGCGAGGAACACGATGAGCCCGACCCAGAGGAGCCGGAAGAACACCACCGCATCGCCCTTGACGATCGCTTGGTCAATAACGAGCTTCGACAGATAAGGCGCAGCCACCTGGAGGAAAAGGAGACAAACAGAGCACACAAACACAATCAGATGTTTATCCCAATACGGAACAAGCCATCTGTACGTCTTGAGGAGTAGCCGCAGCCTTTCCGAAGCGTTCATGCGACCGTCGTCCTGTTATTGGATCGCCAATGTGGCATTCACCGTTCGGGCTACGGGATGGATCGACACCTTCCCTCCATACCCCACCTGGAACAGGATCCCCTCCTGGGTCACGGTCTCCACCACCCTGACCACCCTTCCGGTGTTCACGTCGAAATAGATGTTGCCGGTCACCGTGACGTCCAGGCGAGCCAGAGTGTGGGTCCTGGCGGACGGGATGTCGACCTGGGGGGTCATTGTGAACGCCGAGGACATCTCGATCACGGCCACGGTAGTGTACGTGCCGATCGTGGTGTTCAGCTGGGTGATGCGGTACGTGAAGGTCGCGGTGGCCCCGTCCTTTTCCGCGTCCTTGGTCCAGGTGCTGCCCACCGCCAAATCCCCAGCCGGAAAGCTCGAGACCCCGAGCGACGCAAACACGTCTCTGCGCAGATCCACGCCAAGGCCGGAAGCGGTCCCGGCGAAATTCCCCAGAGCTTCCACAGAAGTCAACGTTCCATGCCGATCCATTACGGTGCGGGCCACGTCGTCCAACCCGCTCGACACCACGGTCACAATGCCACCCCGGTCCACCCGTACGTTGCCCATGGCGGTGACCACCGTCACTGTGTCGGCGTCCGCTGCCGTCACCGTCCTGCGCAGGTCCGCCGTTGTCACCTGGATACCGTCATCCAGGGTGAGCTCGTACCCCAGAACCAGTCCGGCCGTGTGCCCATACGTCAACTCCACCGCCTGGGCGGCCCCGGCGCCCAGGAACCCCAAGGCGGCCCACACCGCCAGAACGGCTGTTGCGTATCTCACTTTCCACATGGCTTCCGGCCTCCACATTGATTGTTCCGGTTACCAGCCAAAACCGATCCGCTCGTACACCTTCAAGAAGTCCATGAGCGAACTGGACTGCGGCACCGAGAAGCTACTGGGCCACGGCAGTTCGTAAGGGGAAAAGCCCGTCAAGAGCTTCTCGTCCACCCCCCCTTGGAGCCTGAGAAACTGCAGGTCGAAGCTGACGTTACGTACGAGCCCGTCCGGCACGTAAGGGGCCACGTATGACAGCAGCCGGACCATCTGCCCGCTGTTGTGCAGCCCGATGACATCGTTCAACGTGATGCTGCTGGGAAGCGTTTGCACCGGCGGGGTCAACGTGCGGTTCGAGCCATCGGGGAGCAGCACCGAGGCAAGGCGGCCGACCGAGTCGTATGAATACCGCGTCTGGTTGCCCGCCCCATCCTGGGCAAGGTCCCGCTGGCCCGCGGCGTCGTATCCGAAGCTCCACGAGATCCCCGGTCCGGAGATCCCCGTGAGCCGCCCCGCCGCGTCGTAGGTCAGAGCATAGGATCCCGCCTTGCTATCTCTGACACCGGTGACGTTGCCCACCGGGTCGTAGCTGTACCCCACGGACCTCCCCCCGCCCAGTGCGACCGAGGTCAGACGCAGATCGTCGTCGTACGAGTAGGAACGGGAGGTCCCGTCCGGCAGGGTCTGGGACTGGAGACGCCCGAACGGATAAAAGGTGTACTGGAACGCACGGCCGTCCGGCAGCGTGATTCGGTTCAACCGGTTACTCTGGCTGTCGTAGCCGTAACCCAGCGTGCCACCTCCGGGGAACATCACGCTCGAGATCCTGCCCGCGCTGTCGTACGCAACCGTGGTACGGGTGCCGTCCGGCCAGGTGACGGCGGAGATCTGATTCCTGCCGTTGTACTCATACTCCGTGCGCATGCCCTGCTGGGTGATGGCGAGGACATTGCCCACCGTGTCGTACTCCAGGTCCACGGACTCCCCGGAGAGGGACTCCAGCCGGGTGAGGTTGCACGCCGAGTCGTGGGAGAAGTCCACCCACTGTCCTTCGCGGGAAATCCGCTGCACATAACCGTCGGCGGAGTAACTCACCTCCAGCAACGCCCCGTCCGGCCGGGTCGCCCTCACCAGTTGTGCGCCGGCGTACCCGAACATGGCCGCCCGCCCGTCCGGCGACGTGATCTGGACCACGTTTCCCTGACCGTCGTATGCCAGCTCATGCCGCTCGCCCAGCGCGTTGGTCACCGAGGTCAGGTTGCGGGCCCCGTCGTACCCAAAGCCGAGGCTGGTGTACTCAAACCCGCCGGACAACACGGCGAAACTCGCGTAGTTGTACGCAGCGTCGTACCCGTGCTCGAGCACGGTGCCGAGCGGTGTGGTCACACGCGTGATCAACCCGTTGTCCATGTACTCGAACACCCAGGTGCGACCCGCGCTGTCCGTCTTTTCCGTGCGGTTTCCGGTGACGTACCGGATCGTGTAGGTCTCCCCCGCCTCCCGGTACTGGGTCACCCGGTAGGGTTCGACGGATTCGTACGAGACCTGCAAAATCGTCTCCCCCTCGCCGTTCACGATCGAGGTGAGGTTGTGGTGTCCATCGTAGGTGTACGTGGTGATGCCGCCCTCCGGGTCCGTCACGCTCACCAGGTTGCCGTCGGTATCGTACTCGTAGGCCACCGTATTTCCGTTGGGATCCGTGATGCTCTGGATCTTGCCGTTTGGACCGTAGACGAACCGGAACGCCCGCCCCGTGCGGTCCTCGATCCGCTCGATGCACCCCGCAAAATTGCGATAGAAAAAGGAGACCTCGTTGCCGCTGCGGTCGGCCATCTTCGTCAGGTACCCCTCCGTGTCGAACGTATAGGTGAGTCGGATGTTGTCGTCCATGGCGTAGCCGGTGGCCGTTTTCCACAAGGTGAAAATGGTGCCCGGCGGACTGGTGTAGGTGCCGTCGCCGTTGGGCGTGAAGCGGTACCTCTGGCCGTTGGGCATGAGCACCAGGGCATGGGTGCTTCCGTCCGGGCTCTGCACGTCCAGGACCCGCATGGAGTAGGTGAGGGTCCACCCAAACCCGAGCAGACCGTCGCGTTTGTCGAAGCTGTTGTAAACGCGGGTGATCTTCATCGGCATGCCACACGCCTGCATGCTCAGGTCGATGAACCGTTTGATGAAGTTCCCCGACCGCACAAACAGGGGCGATCCCGTGCCCCCATGGGGGTTGTTGGGCGGGTCCGGAGGGTTCGGGGGATCGTCCGGATCCTCGGGATTCGTGCTGTCGTGCCCCTGGTCCCACGGCTTGTTGTAGGCCTGCGCCGCCCCCGGACCTGCGAGCGGGGCCAGCAGAAGCGCCCACACCAACAACCTGGCGATACGCCTGAAAAGCTCTTCGCGTTCCATCGGACGCCACCTCTGTGTTGCGGGTCAGTTGTACACACGAATGAGGTTCACGTACTTCAGCATCGATTCGTTGCCCTCTGCGTCGCGCGCGGTCACCAGTACCTGGTAGTCGCCGGCATCCACGTACTTCCCCTGGTTGTTCTTGCCGTCCCAGGCGATCACGTGGTCCCCGGCGTCCACGGCGCCCTGCACCACCGTGCGGACAAGGCTCTTCGTTGCGAGGTCGATGACTTGAAGGGTCACTTGAACCACCGGCTCCGACACGGTGTAGGCCACTTTCACCGCATCCCCGTGCTGGACACAGCTCTTACTTAAGGGGTTGTAGTAGTTGGGATCGCTGGAGAGGGCGAGGATCTGCGGTCTCCCACCCGTCATGTACATGGCGTTGTCGGGCAGCGTGTACCGCCACATTCCCAGAATCAGGCTGTCCCCCGGCGGCGGGTGGGCGATGTTGTTCTGGTCGTCGAGTCCGTCCCAGTACACCGTGTGCTCGCCCTTGGGGAAAGGCATGCGGTTGACGATGGTCCGGATCCGGGCCGCTGATCCCCCGCTCCACAGGGGCCCGACGAACACGGTGACCTCGCTGGCCTCGCAGAGGCGAAACGTGATGGGCAGGAGTTGGTCGTCGTAAGGGGAGAACGACCGCGCGATCGTGTCCCTGCGGTTACACCCGCCTCCGGTGGGGAAACTGGACCGCTGGCCCCCGGTGGTGTGGGTCAGATCGAGCTCCCGGGGTTGGCCGTCCACCACGTACCGGAGAATCGCGTAATACAGGCCGTCGTTCACGGGAACGCCCCCGTCGCCCCGGGTGTCCCAGTAGTCGCGGTAGGTCCCCTTTTGGCGAAACTCGTTGTCCACCAGGGTGCGGACCACGTTGCCCGCCGCATCCCGAATCAACACCGTCACGGTTGTGTCGGCGCTGATCGTGGTCACAATATCGGTGCCCACGGGCTCGTTCTCCTGGCCCGGCATGGGGCTGTTCTCCACCGAGATCTCCGTGATGGAGAGCCAGACAGATGCGTGGGCGATCGAGGTGAGCCGGATGCGTCTCACGTTCTGGACGGCGGGCAGAACCACCTGGTGGGTTTGCTGGTATGGGAACGTCACCTCCTCCTCGTAGAGCAGGTTCCCGTCCGGATCGAACAGCTCCAGGGTCGCCTGGGACATACGGTAGTTCGCTGAATTCCACTCGACCGTGTACGCGGTCACGACCCTCGGCACGGAAAGGGCGACCTCGATCCAGGTCCCGGTGGGGGGGTTATATGGAGCCCACCAGGCAGTGGAACTGTTCCCGTCCACGGCCTGCGAGGGGCCGTAGTAACTGCTGTAACTGCTGCTCGCGGTGGCGGTGAGGGCCACCTCGTCGAAAAAACCCACGGTGTTCTCCGCCACGGACAGGCTCGTCTGGATGTCCACCGTGATCAGCACCTGGTCGATCCCCGTGAGCCCTGTGGAGTCCGTGACCCGCAGGGTCGCCACGTGGGTTCCTGCCGCGGTGTAGGTGAACGTGGTGGACCCGGCCGACGACGATGACCAATCGTAGGTGCCGTCGCCATCGAAATCCCATTCGTAAAGGGTCACGTCCCCGTCCGGGTCGGTGGCAGAGGCGGTGAACGTCACGGTCAGGGGGGCGGTGCCCCGGGTGGGGCTGGCCGAGGCGGTGGCCGTGGGCGACCCGGGCGGCCCGGCGCGCACCACCGTGGCCGCGGCCACGGCGGTGGCGCTCTGGCCCGAGTTGTCCGTGACCCGGAACACGGCCTGGTACTCCCCCGGCGTGTCGTAGGTGTGAGACGTGTTGCCGCTGGTGGTGGACGAGTAGTCGAAGGTGCCGTCCCCCTCGTAGTCCCACTCGTACAGGACGATACTGCCGTCCGGGTCGCTCCCCGATCCGAGGAGCTGCACGGTCAGCGGCACCGCGCCGTTGGACGGCACCACGTCCGCCGTGGCCGTGGGCGGGTTGTTCTCCACCGTGATCGTCACCGTGGCCGTGGCGGTGTCTCCGGTGCTGCTCTCAACGCGCAGAACGGCCTGGTACGTCCCCGGCGTGCGGTACGTGTAGGTGACGTCCGCGGCCACCGTGTCGCTGCGATCGTACCGCCCGTCTCCGTCGAAGTCCCACCGGTACCACACGATCGTCCCGAAGGGGTCCTCCCCCCGGGACGTAAACCGCACCTGCAACGGAGCGGGCCCGGACGTGGGGTTGGCTGAAGGCAGGGCCCGTAGCACCCCGATCTGGAAGTTCGCGGTGGCCGTGGCCGTGTTCCCGGCGTGGTCCGACACGCTCACCGACAGTTCGTGGGCCCCAACGGCGAGATCCGAGGTCGGCTGGTACGACGCCCCCGTGGCGGTGACCGTGAACGCGGCGGTGATATCCGAGCCATCCAAGGTGATCTTGAGGCTCGACGGATCGATCCCGGAGTCCGCGTCCTGGAACTGCACGGAGAGCAAAGGCTTCGTCGTGGTAAGAAACGCCCCGTCCAGGGGCGACTGGATCGCGACGGTCGGGTCCACCGCGTCCACTGGCCAGGTGCCAGGAGCCGTCACGCTCACCAGGTAGGCGTGTCCTGGCTTCACCTGGAAGTTATTGAACGGGGTGCCCTTCGGGTGGCCCGAGAAGCCCTGGGTGGTCGCGTCCCATTTCCAGACCGCCTCGCAGTTGGGGATGTCGTTGCAAAGGGCCTCGGCATCGGTCAGGTGCAGCCTGCGGTTCACGGGCATGCCCACCGCGTTCACATCGGTACCGGCGGTCACCTCCAGCGCAAACGGCACATAGGCAGGCGCAGTGCCCGATACCGTCCACGAGGTGTCCTGGCTCACCTCCACGAAATACGGGTAGCCCGCCATCACGGGAAAGTTGTTGGAGCCCGATCCCCGGGCGTGACGCACAAACCCCTGGGCGGGCCCGTCCCACCGCCAGACGCTCACGCAGTCCGGGACGGCCTGGCAGAGCCCTTCCGCATCCGCGATGCCCGTGCCCTCGTACGGCAACGTGATCCCGTTCAGGCCGCGGACGAGGGGGAAGGTCATGTCCGCGGCCGAGGAAACGCCGGCTGCGAGCGCCAACAACCCCACCACCGCCAACCCGGCGGCCCTGCACAAGGTCTGGACGAGTTCGAGCACCTTTTTCCCGGACATCCCCTCATCTCCACGCCAAAAACGAGTCAATCCCGGCCGCCTACTCGGTGGCGCACTTCGGGCGAGAACACAGGCGCATCAAGATCCGCGCGTCGTACACCGTGATGAGCCCGTCCCCGTCGAGGTCCCGTTCGTCGTCCGGGCCCGTGGCGGGCTGGTTGCGCGCCAGCATGATGAAACGGAGGTCGTAACGATCCACGTCGCCGTCGTGGTCGATGTCTCCCTGGGCCCAGCCACCTCCCGCCGTGACCGTGACCACCACGGCATGAACGGTGCCCCAGTTGCCGGCCGCGTCCCGGCCGCGCACGTACACGGTGTGGTCTCCCGCGGCCCACGTCCCGCTGGCGACCGTGGCCACCACATCCTCCTGCACGGCGTCGAACGCGCCGTCCTTCGGGCCCATGGAAGTACCCAGCCCTTCACCCGGATCCGGGCCCACAAAATACTCGGCCCCCTGCAGGGGGCTTCCCCCCGCGATCGCGTCGGACACCGTAGCGGTCAACGTGAACGAGGCCGTCCCCTCGGTGAAGGTTCCGGGGGAGGCCCCGTCGGCCAGCACGTTGTACACCACGGGGCCCGCGTGGTCTCCCGGAGCCAGCGTCAGGGCGGCGAACTGCTGCGCCCCCCGTGTGTCCAGCGTCACGTCCACCGACGCGGCTCCGGGAAGGCTCGGGTCCACAACGACGATGCGAAGCCCATCGCCCGGGCTCCAGGGCGTCGGGTAGTTCCCGGCCTCCACCCAGAGCCACCCCTGTCCTCCCAGCACGTCATACCCGCTTCCCGGAGACGTGTGGTCCAGGAGCTCGGTGGGCAGGCCGGGCCGGTATCCGTACACCTCCAAAGCCCCCGGGGCCGGGCTGCCTCCGCCGCCGTAGGAAACCGTGCCGTAGACCAGATGGGGGACGCCCGCCCAGACCGGCGCCGCGCCCACGCACAGCCACAGGCCGAGGGCCCACCGCGCCAACCGAGGGATCGTCCGCTGCCGAAAACAGGAACCGTCCGGCTTCATGACCCTGCCTCCAGACCAAACGTGGTGTGTTTTTCCTCGGGGATCCGGAGCCGTGTTCGCACCAGAAACCGAGTGGGGAACCGGGGTGGGGGTTCAAGGAGAGAGGGGAATCGTGGGAACGGAGCGGGGCAAAACCAACGCGCCCCGGGCGGGGCCCCCCCTCGTGGGGGGGGACCGGTATGGGGGCTCTTTCGAAAAAGAGAATAGAGCGACGAGGAGGCGCGGTCGCGGCGGGTCACGGCCCGTCCTTTCCACGGGACCCGAGCGCCTCCGTGTGCTCGCCACGTGGTGGTCTTGGGTATGGTGGGCTTCGTTGTAGAGGACTGAACTTCGCGCCCCCCGGTCCACCCGCCCCCTCCCGTTCCAAACGACAAACGGTTCGCGGAAACGACACCTCGCTTTCGGTGGGCGGGGAAACCGGACTTTTTCTAAACTAGTCCTTAAGCAAAACCTATGCCGCCCCTCGACAGGGCATCTCTCAACCCGCTGGTATTATTGAACCAACGCGCGGTGCAACTCCTGCGACAGCCCGCCTGCCGGGGCCGTTCGGGGAAACGTGTGACATTTTCTATCCAAGAACGGAAACAAAATTCCCACTCGAGGTTCCCACCCGGGAGGTTCCGACCGCAGTGGGGGGCCGGCCTCCGTGTCTCCTGGCCCAACGAGAACTGGGGCGCCCCACGTGCGCCCCAGTTCTCAAGTTCGGACCGTCTCGTGCTCGGCGGCCGGGTTACCCCCGCGCCCTGCGCCGCCTCCACCCGGCGAGACCGGCCAGGCCGCTTCCCACCAGGAGCAGGGTGCCCGGCTCGGGCACCACCTGGAGACTGCTGGAGAAGTAGAGCGTCGTATTCGCAACTGGATCGTCCTGGACGAGATAGAACCCGCCCGCGGGCGGGGTATCGCTCACGTCGAACCGCACGATGGCTTACTGGTCCAACCCCAGGCCGAAGTCCCACGCCAGGGCCAGGGACACGTCGTCCACGATCGGATCCTCGTAATCGGACAGGGATTCCCCGGAGAACCCGTCGTAGAACGCCGAGTTGTCCAATGTTGCGGCGTAAATATTGAAATAATAGATGTCCCCAACGTACGATCCCATCCCCCCGTCCGAGCCGAACCCCGGCTCGTCGATCTCCCAGGACTGTCCCGCATCCGGGGTTCCGACCGCGGTTCCCGTCTCGTCGGAAAAATCAGTATCGATGTCATGGTCGAGATGGAGCCCCACGTGATGGGGGCCGGTTCCCGACACCGTGACCACCAGCGTCCCGAAACCCGTGGAGAAATCGAACGCGCCGGCATCCACCCCCGGGGGAAGCGGATCTCCAAACGCCCCTTCCGCCGTGGTTCCATCCACGTTCAGCACCCAGTTGTACAAGATGGTCGCCGCACCTGCCGATCCCGCCCCCAACCCCCAAAACGCCACCGCCACCGCGCCGATGATCCGAAGGCTCCTCCTCAGCATCCCCGTCCTCCTTGCCCCCTTCTGTTGTGGACCTCCGCCGTCTCGCACCCGGCCCCCCGCTGCCCCTGGGCCTCAGGCCATGCAAGTATGGTGCCACATTTCGAGCCCCGGCCTGCGGCCCCCAGCCTTTCGCCGACACAGGCCCCGCCGCCGCGAACCATGCCTGGCGCGTGCCCGGAGGCTCCTCCCCGGCGCGGAAGAAGTTTTCTGCCCCGTTGCGGAACTCCATGCCACACCCCGGGGCCGCCCGCTCCCTTACGCTCCCCCTTCCCCCAGCAGCGGCGCGATCTTCACCGGGGCCTTGCGGCCCCGCACCCGCACCCACCGGGGCTCGCCCCATCGGAACCCGTCGCCGGCGGCCCGGGCCGCGGGCCGGGTGACCAGGATCTCCCCGGGGCCGGCCATCTCCTGCACCCGGTGGGCCACGTTCACCGTGTCGCCCACCAGGGTGTACTCCATCCGCAGGTCCCCGCCCACGGTGCCGGCCACGGCCGGGCCCCAGTGCACCGCGTAGCCGAGCCCCAGGGTGGGGAGCCCCTTGGGGCCCCGCTCCCGGGTCACGGCCGCCACCCGGTCCCGCAGATCCAGGGCCGCCCGGAGGGCCTCGGCCACCTCGTCCCCCGCGCCCGCCTCCAGGCCGAACACGGCCATGAACCCGTCGCCCACGAACTTGTCGATCATGCCCCGCCGGGCGGCCACCACCTCCACCATGGGCCCCAGGTAGGCGTTCAGGGTGTCGAAGAGCTCCTGGGGGGTGAGGCCCTCGGCCGCGCCCGTGAACCCCCGCATGTCGGCCACCAGCACGGCCGCGTCCACCTCCCGGCCCTCGATGGGGCCTTCCCGGCCCCGGCCGAGCACCAGGTCCACGACCTCCCGGGAGAGGTACCGGGTGAGGGACCACCGCAGGAACTCCCGCTCGGTCACGTCCTGGACGCTCACGATCACGGCCGGCTCGCCGCCGGCGCCCCCCTCGAGCACGTCGCCCCGCAGGTGCCGGTACACCACCTCGCCCCCCGGCCGCTCCAGCCGCACCGCCCGGGCCTCAAACCCGCCGGTGGCCCGGATCTCGGCGTCCAGGGCCTCGAAATCGAGCCCCTTGAGGTGGCCGAACACCTCGGCCACGGGCCGTCCCACCGCCTCGGCCCGGGGGATGCCGGAGAGCTCCTCCATCCGGCGGTTGAAGGCGTGGATCACCCGGCTCCAACGGCCCACCACCAGAACGCCCCACCCCAGGCTGTCGAGGATGCGCTGTTCCGCCCCGGGTTCCGGCCCCATACCCGCCTCCCCGCGCCCCCCGGAGGCGAAGGGCAACCTACCCCCGCGATCGGGGTCCGTCAACGGGACCGGTCAAACCAGGTGAGATCCCAGCGGTCGGCCTCGAGGTCGAGGCGCAGGATGTAGGTGGCCCCGTCGTCGCCGCGCACCTTGAAGTACCGGTGATCCTCCCCGAGCCAGCGGTCGAGGATCTCGGTTACCTCGACACAACGGCGGCCGATCCGAAACCGGACCGGCCGCTCGTCCGCGCGGGTTCCCGCGTAGCACTCCACCTCGAGCCGCACCCCGCTACCCCTTGCGCGCCGCCCCCTCGGACTCCATCCGCTCCATCCGGAGCCGGTTTCGCTCCTCCACGCCCCGCACCAGCCAGCTCACGGCCTGGTTGTACGGCGTGGGGATCCCCAGCCGCTCCCCCTCCCGCACGATCACCTCGTTCAGGTTCCCGATCTCGGTGGGCCGGCCGGCCTCCACGTCCTGGAGCATGGAGACCTTGTTGTCCTTGGTGCTCTCGAAGGCCTTCAGGGCGAAGTCCCCGGGGTTTTCGAGCTCCGGGAAGTCGATGCCCTTGGCCCGGGCGACCTGGGCGAGCTCGTCGGCCAGGGCCCGGATCATCCGCACCGTGGGCTCGTGCTTCACCGCCTCGGCCCCCCGGAGCCCCGTGAGGGCGGCCACGCAGTTGGTGGCCACGTTGGCGATGAGCTTTTTCCAGATCACCGGGTTGATATCGTCGACGTCGTGGACGTCGAGCCCGGCCCGCTTGAGCTCGGCCACGAGGCGCTCGAACCCGGGCCGCCGCACCCCGTCGAAGGGCCCGATGACCAGAAGGGGCCCGAGCCCCCCCACGTAGCGCACCTCGTTCATGCCGACGGGCATGCCCGAATGGGCCGTGATGCCCCCGATCACCCGCTCGGGTCCCACGGCCTCGGCCAGGACCTCCAGGTTCCCCAGGCCGTTCTGGACGGAAAGGACCAGGGTGTCGGGGCCCACCATGGGCATGGCCCCCCGGATGGCCGAGGCGGTGTGATAGCCCTTCACGCACACCATCACGACGTCCTGCACCCCGGCCTCGGCCGGGTTCGAGGTGATCCGCACCCGGGTGTGGACCCGGCTGCCGTCGGGCATCTGGATCCACAGGCCCTCCTTCTGGATCAGGCGCACCCGTTCCTCGAGCACCTCGACCAGGGTGACGTCGAACCCCTTCTGGCTCAGGAGGCTCCCGAAAATCGACCCGAGAACCCCCGCGCCGACGATCCCGATCTTCATGCGACCTCTACCTCCCTCCAACGAAACCGAACGCGCACCTACTCCCGGGGCAAAAGCCCCAGGAACAGCTGGCCCACCACCTCGTCCGCCAACTGGCCGATCGTGAGCGGCCCGCCGGGCTTGTACCAGTGGTAGAGCCAGTTGATCTGACCCAGGATCCCGAACGCCGCCGTGGTGATGTGGACCGGCCGCACCTTTCCGGCCCGCACACACCGCTCCAGCACCTCCTTGTAGAGCCTCAGGATCTCGGCCTCGGTGCGGCGCACGTGTTTGTACAGGTCGGGCCGGAGGCTCTTTTTCTCCTCCACCAGGACCTTGATCTCCTCGACGTGGTTTTCCATATGCCCGATCTGAAACCGGATCATCCGTTCCAGGACCTCCAGCGGGGGCCCCCCTTCCTGGAAGGCCTCGCGCACGCCTTCGAGGAGCTCCCCCCCCACCCGGTCCACGATGTGGTAGAGGATGTCCTCTTTGCTCTCGAAGTAGTGGTACACGGTGGCCTTGTTGATGCCCACGCGGTCGGCGAGGTCGCGCAGGCTGGCCGCCTCGTACCCCTGCTCGTAGAAGATCCGGACCGCCGCCTCGAGGATCTGCTGCCGCCGGAGATCCGGCTTGAGCCGCCTGCGTCCCGCCATGGTGACCCCTTTCTCTACCGACCGGCCGTTCGACCGAACGCTATCGGACCACAAACAGCGTGTCAAGAAGAACTTGACCCTCGCGGCCTTGCCGGATCCCCACGGCGCGTTACACTCGCGTGAAACTTCCACACCGACGGGAGGGAAGCCGAAATGGCCGTGCTGATCCTGGCGGAAAACGGGTTTGAGGACTTGGAGCTCCTGGTTCCCCTGTACCGGCTCCGGGAGGAGGGCTACGCGCCGGTCGTGGCCTCGGGCCGGCCCGGCCGGATCCGGGGGAAGATGGGCTACGAGGTGGAGGCCGAGCGGGCCTACGGGGGCTGCCGCAGCGAGGAGTTCCGGGGGCTCGTGATCCCCGGCGGCAAGAGCCCCGAACGGGTCCGGCTGGCCGAGGAGGCGCTGGAGCTCGTGCGGGCCTTCGTGCGGGAGGGGAAACCCGTGGCCGCCATCTGCCACGGGCCCCAGGTTCTCCTGTCGGCCGGGGTGGTCAAGGGCCGGCGGATGACCTGCTACGTGGGGATCCGCGACGACCTCAAGGCCGCCGGCGCCCTCTACGAAGACGCCCCCTGCGTGGTGGACCGGCCGTTCGTGACCTCCCGGGTCCCGGACGACCTGCCGCGGTTCTGCGAGGCCCTCATGCGGGAGCTTCGCCGGACCCGCTGACCGGCGCCGGGTCGTCCCAACCCGGCACCCGGTCCTCGAACACCGGGATCCGGGAGCGGGCCTCCCCGTTCCGGCGGGGGTCCACCTCCACCACCGCCACGCCCTCGTCGCCCCCGAGGTGAACTGCCACCTCGCCCCAGGGATCCACCGCCTGGCTCGCGCCCTCGAACACGACCCCCCGGCCCGGGCCCACCCGGTTCACGCCCAGCACCCACCAGGCGTTCTCCACGGCCCGGGCCCGCAGCAGGAGCTCCCAGTGGGGGGTGCGGGGGTGGGGCCACTCGGCCGGCACCACCAGGGCCTGGGCCCCGGCCAGGGCGAGCCGCCGGCAGAACACGGGGAACCGCAGGTCGTAGCACACCGCCACCGCGATGCGGCCCAGGGAGGTGTCCCACACCCGGGGCCCGCTCCCGGCCGCAAGGTGGCGGTGCTCGTCCATCAACCGGAACCGGTGGACCTTGGGGTAGAGGGCGTGGATTTGGCCGTCGGGCTCCACGAAGAAGGCGGCGTTCGCCACCCCGCCCTGCCAGGGATGAAGGAGGCTCCCGGCCCACCCCACGCCGCGCCCCCGGGCGGCCCGGGCCAGGGCCTCGAGGGTCCTGGGCCCGGCGGCGGCCAACTCCCGGGCCCGCTCCAGGGCGTACCCGGTGGAGAAGAGCTCCGGCAGCACGAAAAGCTCGGCCTCGGCCCCGGCGGTCAGGTCCAGGGCCCTCTGGAGGTTCCGGTCCGGTTCGGCCTCGGCGATCGCCATCTGCACGAGGCCCGCCCGCCATCCCGCGCGACCTGAAAGCACCGCGGCGGTCTCCCTCACTCCAGCATCGCCCGGATCCCCGAAAAGAAGTTCCGGGCCATCTCCTTTT
Source organism: Deferrisoma sp. (assembly GCF_054681715.1). Classification (NCBI taxonomy): domain Bacteria; kingdom Pseudomonadati; phylum Thermodesulfobacteriota; class Deferrisomatia; order Deferrisomatales; family Deferrisomataceae; genus Deferrisoma; species Deferrisoma sp. Next base: position 22,514 of record NZ_BAAHFQ010000010.1, on the reverse strand, counting down.
CTTCGGCCTCGTCGGGCGGGGGGCCCCGGTCCTCGGTGAGCACCGCCGGGATCTCGGCCAGGAACCGGCTGGGCCGGCTCGGCCGGAGCACCCCCTGGCGCCGCCGGGCTCGGGCGTGGCACAGGTAGAGCTCCTCCCGGGCCCGGGTCATGCCCACGTAGCACAACCGCCGCTCCTCGTCGAGCTCGGCGAGCGGCGCCTCGGGGTCCCGCCGGTGGGGCAGGAGCCCCTCCTCCATCCCGGCCAGGAACACCACCGGGAACTCGAGCCCCTTGGCGCCGTGGAGCGTCATGAGGGTCACCTCGTCGCCCCCCTCGTCCTCGTCCGAGGGGGGGTCGAGGCTGAGCCGCTCGATGAACGCCAGCGGGTCCACCCGGCCCCCGGTCTTGGGGGCGTCCTCCACCGAGGCTGCGAGTTCGTCCAGGATCTCCATGCGCCGGGCCACCACTTTGGGCGACCGGTACGTGGCCTCCACCTCGGCCCGGAGCCCGGCCTCGTCGATCAGGTCCCGGAGCCCGGACGCCGTGAGGCCCTCCTCCCGGAACCGCCGGCCGAACCGGTCGAGGATCTCGGTGAGGGCCCGGGCCCCGGCTCGGGCGTGCCCGGTGAGCCCCTCGCCCTCCCGGAGCACCTGGCGAAGGGTGCGGCCCGTCTGGCGCGCCCGCTCCTGAAGAAGGAGGAGGGTGCGGGGCCCCAGGCCCCGTTTGGGCACGTTGGCGATCCGGACCAGGCTCGCCTCGTCCCGGGGGTTCACCACGGCCTTGAGGTAGGCGAGGAGGTCCCGGACCTCCTTGCGGTCGTAGAACCGGGTGCCCCCCACCACCCGGTGGGGGATGCCGTGGGACCGGAACACCTCCTCGAAGGGCCGGGACTGGGCGTTGGTGCGGTAGAGCACGGCGAAGTCCGACCACGGCCGGCGCCGGCGGAACCGCTCGGCCAGGATGACCGAGGCCACCTGCTCGGCCTCGTCGGCGCCGTCGGCCGCCTCGATCCAGCCCAGGGGCCGGCCCGGCCCGGCGCGGGTCCAGAGCTTCTTGGGCCGGCGGCCGGGGATCCGGGCCACCACGGCGTGGGCCGCGTCGAGCACGGTGGCGGTGCTGCGGTAGTTCTCCTCCAGGAGCACCACCCGGGCCCCCGGGAAATGCTCCTCGAACCGCAGGATGAGCTCCACCTTGGCCCCCCGCCAGCCGTAGATCGCCTGGTCGTCGTCCCCCACCACCGTGAGGTTCGGCCGGCGGGCCGCCAGCACCCGCAGGAGCTCGAACTGCACCGGGTTCGTGTCCTGGTACTCGTCCACCAGGATGTAGTGGAACCGCTCCTGCCAGTAGAGCCGCGCGTCGTCGTGGCCGCGGAAGATCTCGAGCGGCAGGAGCAGAAGGTCGTCGAAGTCCACGGCCCGCTGGGCCCGCAGGAGGTCCTGGTACGTCCGGTAGGCCCGCCGCAGGGCCTGGCTCTCGGCCCCGCCCACCGGCACCCCGTCGGGGCCGATCCCCTGGTTCTTCCAGTAGCTGATGAAGGCCTGCACCTCTCCGGGATCGATCTTGAGCCCCTGGTCCCGCACCACCTGGCGCACGAGGGCCCGCTGGTCCGACTCGGTGTGGAGGCTCAGGGTCCCGCCCCACCCGAGCCGTTTCACCTCGGCCCGCAGGATCTGGAGCCCCAGGGCGTGGAAGGTGCTCACCGTGAGCCCCTCGGCGCGGGTCCGGCCCACGAGCCCCCGCACCCGCTCGGCCACCTCCCGCGCGGCCTTATTGGTGAACGAAAGGGCGAGAATCCGCTCGGGAGCCACCCCGCGCTCGATGAGGTGGCCGATCCGGTAGGTGATGACCCGGGTCTTGCCCGACCCGGCCCCGGCCAGCACGAGGAGCGGCCCCTCCCCGTGGAGCACCGCCTCGCGCTGGCGGTCGTTGAGGCCCGAAAGGTCCATGCCCTACCCCCGGTCCGGGAACACCGGCCCGGCGGTCGCCTCCTCGGGCAACCGGCCCTGGACCACCCAGCCCAGGTCGAAGGAGGCCCCGCAGCTCGGGCAGATGAGCCCAACGCGCATCGAGCCCTCCCCCTCGGGTCGCAGGTACACGTGAAACCCGCGGCCGTAGCCGCAGGACGGGCAGACGCGAAACTCGGTCATGTTCGTCTCCATGGAATCTCCGCTGGGACGCTGGGAGGCGCGGACGCTGGGACGCGAAAATCTTTGGGGATCCTGGCGCCGGCGCCCGTATCGGGAATCAGGATTCGGCGGACAGGTGTCAGAAACCCCCTGTCCTCTGTCCTCTGATCCCTGGCACCTGGCACGGGCGCCCACGCCCGAACCCCGAAGGTTCTTGGCCGCCCAGCCGCCCAGCCGACCTAATACCCCACCTGTGTTTCCAGGAACTCCTCGATCCAGGCCGGGTCCAGGGCCAGGGGCGTGGCGGCGGCCGGCAGGCCCCACGGGGAGAACCCGTAGGGGGTGGGCGGCGTCGCCCCCCCGCCGGTCCGGTAGGTCACGAGCCGGGCCCGTTCCAGCCCCGCCCGGGCCAGGGCCGCCTGGAAGGCGTCCTCCAGGTATCCCACCCGGTCCACAAGCCGGAGCTCCAGGGCCTTCGACGCGGTAAACGGCGCGGCCGAGGCCACCCGGTCCCAGTCCTCTTCGGCCACCTGGGGCCGGGCGGTGCGGAGCACCTCGTGGAACCGGCCGGAGAGGTCCGCCACGATCTCGTCCAGCGTCTTCCGCTCCGCGGGCGTCAGCGGCCGGAGCGGGCTCAGGATGTCCTTCTGGGCCCCCGATTTCCGAAGCTCGCTTCGCACCCCGAGCTTCCCCAGGAGCCCCGAGGCGTCGAACTTGGCCACGAACACCCCCACGCTCCCCACCAGCGCCGTCGGGAAGGCCACGATCTCGTCGGCGGCGAGCGCCGCGTAGTACCCCCCCGAGAGCCCCTTCTCCACGATCGCGGCCACCACCGGAACCCGGCGCTCCTCCCGAAACGCCCGGATCTCGTGGTGGATCACGTCGCTCGCGGTCACCGTGCCGCCGGGGGAGTCGATCCGCACCACCACGGCCCGGATCGCCGGATCCCTACGGGCGCGGTCGAGGTCCGCCCTCACCCGGGCCGGCAGCGCCGGGGGCCGGGGAAACCCCGGCGGGGCCCAGGGCCGGCGAAACGACAGAACCCCGGACACGTCCAGGAGGAGAACCTTGTCGGCCCCTTCCCCCATCACGGTGACCTCCTCCACCCGGGGTTCGGGCGCCACCGGCACCCGGATCACGGCGCAGCCGGCCGTGAGAAAGAAGAGCGCCGCAACCCACCCGCTCCGGAACCCGGCCATGGTCCTCTCCTACTTGGCGGTGCTGTGCTGGAAAGCCGAGAACTCCCGTAGGCCGCGCGCGGGGCGGCCTGTTCGCAAAAACAATACCTTCCGCCTCGGCCGCACAGTGAGCCGCCGCCGTCTGGACCACGGGACGGAAGACCGCGAGACCGGCGACCACGGACCGAAGTTCCTCGGAAAGCGAGACGGCCAAGCCCCGTTAGGAATCCCGGATTCGTATGCCCCCGGCCGAATCGGGGTTGGGGGCCCGGGGCCTCCCCGGCCGCCCGCCCACGGGCGGCATGATAGCCCGGCCGGCCGGCGTGCGGAAGGGCGGGCCCCGAAACGACAAAAGGGACCCCGGCCGTTGGGGTCCCTTTTGGGGGTGGGCTGCGAAGCGGACTTATCGCTTGGAGTACTGCGGGCTCTTCCGCGCCTTGTGGTGGCCGTACTTCTTGCGCTCCACGATCCGGGCGTCCCGGGTCAGCAACCCCGCTCGCTTCAGCAGCGGCCGCAGGTCCGGATCCTCCTCCACCAGGGCCCGCGCGATGCCGTGGCGCACCGCCTCGGCCTGGCCCGTGGGCCCGCCGCCCCGCACGGTCACCTTCACGTTGTACTTGCCCAGGCGCTCGGTGAGCGCCAACGGGGCCAACACGGCCCGCCGGTGGGCCTCCCGGGGGAAGTAGTCCTCCAGGGTGCGCTTGCGGTTGATGATCACCTGCCCCTCCCCGGGAGTCAGGTACACCCGGGCGATGGCCGTTTTCCGCTTTCCGGTGGCGTGGGTCATCTGCTGTGCCATGGGTTGTCTCCTAAAGCTCCAACGGCCTGGGCTGCTGCGCCTGGTGGGGGTGCTCCGGGCCGGCGTAGATCTTGAGCTTGCGAAGCATGTCCCGCCCTAGGATGTTTTTGGGAAGCATCCCCTTCACCGCGTGCCGGAGCACCTCCTCCGGCTTGCGCTCCAACATCTGGCGGGCCGTGCGGCCCTTGATCCCGCCCGGGTACCCCGAGTGGCGCCAGTACATCTTCTGGTCGAGCTTGTTGCCCGTAAGGCGCACCTTCTCGGCGTTCACCACGATCACGAAATCCCCCGTGTCCACGTGGGGCGTGTAGGTGGGCTTGTGCTTGCCCCGCAGCACGGTGGCGATGCGGCTCGCGAGCCGCCCCAGGGTCTGGCCCTCGGCGTCCACCACGAACCACTCGCGCTCGGCGGTCTGGGGGGTTGCCATGTAGCTCTTCATTGGGATGGCCTCCCGAAAACGATTCCTGCTCCGGACGAAAGCCGGAAGACTATGCGAACGTGGGTCTTGTGTCAAGAGCCTTCCCCGCCCCGGGGCCTAGGGTCCGGGGCGAGCGGGGCCCGGTCTTATACCCGAGGCGTTGACCCGACGCAAGGGAAAAGCGTATAGGGGGCGGCGCTCGCCCCCCAACGCCGGAGGCCACGACCCCCCACCCGGGTCCGCGGCGCCCGATTCGAGGCCGCCCCGCTGCCCGGCCGGAGCCACCATGACCGATCGACTTCGCCCGATCCTGTTCCCCCTCGTCATCGCCCTGCTGACCCTGGTCCTCGGGTCGGCGGCCGTGGTGGCGGGGTACACCGACCGCAGGCGGCGGTGGTGCCGCCACCTCGCCCCCCTGTGGTGCCGGCTCCTGCTTCGCGTCGCCGGCGTGGAGGTCCGGGTGATCCACCCCGAGCGGCTCCCCCCGGCCGGGGCGGTGTTCGTGGCCAACCACCAGTCGAACCTCGACATCCTGGCCCTGGGGGACGTGCTCCCCCACAACGTGCTCTGGCTCGCCAAGCGGGAGCTCTTCCGGATCCCGGTGTTCGGCCGGGCCATGGCGGCCCTGGGGTACATCCCGGTGGACCGGGGCGATTCCGAGAAGGCCCGGGCCAGCGTGGACGAGGCGGCCCGCCGCGTCCGGGAAGGGGAGCCCGTGATCCTGTTCCCCGAGGGTACCCGGAGCCGCGATGGGCGGCTCCTGCCCTTCAAGCTGGGGTTCGTGCACCTGGCAGCCGCGAGCGGGGCCCCGGTGGTGCCCCTGGTGCTTCGGAACACGGCCGATCTGTGCCCGAAGGGTTCGTGGACGGTCCGGCCGGGCACCGTGGAGATCGAGGTCCTGGAACCTTACCGGATCGGGCGGATCGACACCCCCGAGGCGCGCCGGGCCGAGGCCGGCCGGCTGCGGGAGGCCATGGCCGCCCGGCTGGAGGCCGCGTGACCGCCGTGCGGCTCGTGCCCCTCGGGGGCCTCGGGGAGATCGGGCTCAACTGCCTGGTGGTGGAGGCGGGAGGGGAACGGCTCCTCGTGGACTGCGGCCTCCTGTTCGCCCAGGACCACCATCCCGGGGTGGACTACCTGGTTCCGGACCTCTCCTACCTCGACACCCCGGGGCGGCTCCGGGCCGTGGTGGTGACCCACGGTCACGAGGACCACATCGGCGGGCTGCCCCACCTCCTGGCCCGGCACCGGGTGCCGGTGTACGGCACGGCCATGACCCTGGGGCTCCTGCGGGAGCGCCTGGCCGAGCGCACCCCCACGGCCACGAGCCTTCTACAGTCGGTGGCCCCCGGCGCCGTGGTGGAGGCCGGGCCGTTTCGGGTGGAGTTCATCCGGATCACCCACTCCACGGCCGGGGCCTGCGCCCTGGGCATCGAGGTGGCGGGCCGGCGCATCGTGCACACCGGGGATTTCAAGTTCGACCCCACCCCGGTGGACGGCCTGCCCACCGACGAAGCCGCCCTCGCCCGCTGGGGCGAGGCCGGGGTGGACCTTCTGTGTTGCGACAGCACCAACGCCCACCGCCCCGGCCCGACCCCCTCCGAGCGACTCGTGGGCCAGGCGTTCCGGGACCTCCTTCCGCGCGTCGAGGGAAGGGCCTGGGTGGCCACGTTCGCCAGCAACGTCCACCGGGTGCAGCAGGTGATCGAGGCGAGCCGGGCCGCCGGGCGGCGGGTCACCCTCCTCGGCCGGGCCATGGTCCGCACGGCCCGCATCGCCCGGAGCCTCGGCCACCTCAAGCCCGCCCCGGGGGACCTGGTGCCCGAGCCCCGGGCCCGGGGGTTCCCCCGGGACGCCCTGACCGTGATCCTCACCGGGAGCCAGGCCGAGCCCGGAAGCGCCCTGTGGCGGGTGACCCGGGGGCTCGAACCCCACCACCGGATCGTGCCCGGGGACCACGTGTTCCTGTCGTCGCGCCTGATCCCGGGGAACGAGCGCGAGATCTACCGCCTGATCGACCGGTGCATCCGGCTCGGGGCCCGGGTGCACTACGAGGAGGTCTCCGAGATCCACGTGTCGGGCCACGCCTCGGCGGCCGACGCCCGGCGCATGGTGGAGCTCACCCGGCCCCGGTGCGTGCTGCCGGTCCACGGCGAACTGCGGCACCTCCAGGCGCTGACCGACGTGATGCGCGAGATGGGCTACGGCCCCGACCGGGCCTTCCGCGCCGAGAACGGGCAGGTGATCGTGCTGGACGACGGGGGGATCCGGCCCGAGGGCACGGTGCCCACGGGCCGGTGCTACGTGGAGGCCGGGGCCGAGGCCGGGGAGGGCGACGCAGCCCTCGCCGACCGCCGGCGCCTGGGCCGCGCCGGCCTCGCCCTCGTGGTGGCCGCGGTGGACCCGGCCGGCGCCATCGTGTGGGGCCCCCTGGTGGAACTCCGGGGCGTGGTGCCCCAGGAACGCTCCGGCGAAGAGGCCCGGGAGGCCGAGGCCGCCCTCGAGGCCCTGGTGCGAACGGAAGCCCCCAACGCCCCCTCGGCCTCCGACTGGGAGGCCCTCTTCACCCTGGCCCTCCGGCGCCACTTCCGCCGCCGGGGCAACCGCCGCCCCGTGGTCGTGGCCACCGTGGCCGAGGTCTGAGGCCTCGCCGCCCCCGTTCCGTTAGGGCCCCCCGTCCTGCCGGCCCTGCCACAGCACCCGGTACAGGTCTTTTCGCCGGCTCTCGAGGTTTCGCACGCTCCCCATGCGCCGCAGTTCCTTGAGGAGGTCGAGGTCCAGGTCGGCCACCAGGGTCATCTCAGTGTTCGGCGTGGCCTCGGCCGCCACGGCGTCGTGGGGAAAGGCGAAATCCGAAGGCGTGAAGATCGCGGCCTGGGAGTACTGGATGTCCATGTTCTCCACCTTCGGGATGTTGCCCACGCTGCCCGAGATGGCCACGTAGCACTCGTTCTCGATCGCCCGGGCCTGGGCGCACCGGCGCACCCTGAGGTAGGCGTTCTTGGTGTCCGTCCAGAACGGCACGAGGAGGATCTGCATCCCCTGGTCCACCAGGTGCCGGGAGAGTTCCGGGAACTCGACGTCGTAGCAGATCAGGATTCCCACCTTGCCCACGTCCGTGTCGAACACCTTGAGCCGGTTCCCCCCCTTGAGGCCCCAGTAGTGGGATTCGTCCGGGGTGATATGGAGCTTGTACTGGGCGTCCCAGGTGCCGTCCCGCCGGCAAAGGAACGACACGTTGTAGAGGTTGCTGCCGTCGTACTCGGGGAGGCTCCCCGTCACGATGTTGATGTTGTAGGAGACCGCCATCGAGAGGAGCTCGTTTCGGATCCGCTCCGTGTAGCCCGCGAGCGATCTCATGGCGGCCGCGGTGTCCTCCTGGTTGAACCGGGCCATGAGGGGCGCGTTGAAAAACTCCGGGAACAGGACGAGGTCGGCGTTGTAGCCCGACACCGTGTCCACGAAGAACTCGGCCTGCTGCATGAAGTCCTCGAACGACCCGAAGACCCGCATCTGCCACTGCACCACCCCGAGCCGCACATAGGATTTGCGGCCCCAGTCGATCTTCCTCCGGGGCTGGTAGTAGATGTTGCTCCACTCCAGGAGCACCGCGTAGCTGCGGGACGCGCTGTCCTCCGGGATGTAGTTGGACATCGCCCGCTTCGGGTAGAAGTCGTTGGCGAGCTGGAACGTGAGCACCGGGTCCGCGATCTCCTTCCCCTTCACCTTCTCGATGTACTGCTTCGGGGTGAGCTCGTGGGCGTACTTCGCGTACCCGGGGATCCTACCGCCGACGAGAATCCCCTTCAGATTGAGCGTCTCGCACAGCTCCTTTCGGGCGTCGTAGAGCCGGCGGCCCAGCCGAAGGCCCCGGTAGTCCGGGTCGACGAAGAGATCGATCCCGTAGAGGTAGTCCCCCTCGGGATCGTGGGCGGGGAACTTCCCGCCGCCCACCACGTCGTCGTACGAATGCTGCTCCCCCAGGCTCCGGAAATCGACGATCAAGGTCAGGGCGGCGGCCACCACCCTCCCCTTGTCCTCCACGCAGATCTGCCCCTCGGGAAAGAGCCCGAGGAGTCGCTCGAACTGCTCCGGCCTCCAGGCCCCTCCCATGCCGGCGTACACGCGGTCCATGATCCGCCGCACGTCGTCGTAGTCGTCGGGGCGGAGGTTTCGGATTTCCAGTTTGTGCTTCGTGTGTCCCATTCAGGTTCTCCATCTCCTGGCGGTTCGGCGGCGCCCCGGGGAAGCCGGGGGCAGGCTCCCCCTAGTCCCCTCCCCCCATCGCGGAGGGGCCCGAGGCTGGCGCCGCGACCCCGGCGCCGGACTCGGGCCGAAGACGAGCGGGCGAGCGTTCGACGACTGGGGTGCGCCCGGGGCGGGCCTGAGGGCGATCCGTTCGGGGGGACGGGGCGGGAGGGCTCCTCTACGCGTCGAGTGTAGGGGCAAACGGCGCCCGCCGCAAACCCGGGCCCCTGCCGGAGCTCCCAGACGGCCCGGGCGCCCGCCTCTCCCCCGCATTGACCCGACCGAGCGCCCTCCCCTAGAGTTAGGTATTTCCGTTTGCGCTCCGGGGCGGGAGGCCCCGGTGGGAGGCCAGATGACGATTTGGGACGGCCTGGTCCTGGGGCTCGTGCAGGGGCTGACCGAGTTTCTGCCCGTGAGCTCCTCGGGCCACCTGGTGATCGTGCAAAGCCTCGTGCCCGGGTTCGCCCAGCCGGGCATCCTGTTCGACGTGCTCCTGCACGCCGCGACCCTGGGCGCGGTGCTCCTCTATTTCTGGAGGGACGTGGCCGGCATGGCGGCCTCGCTCCTCCCCGGGGGCGACCCGGTCCACCGCCGGCTCGTGGGCTGGATCGTGGCCGGCACGGTGCCCACGGGGGTCATCGGGGTCGCGTTCAAGGACCCGCTCGAGGCCCTGTTCCACGCCCCCCGGGCCGCGGCCGCGATGCTCCTGGTGACGGGGGCGCTCCTCTGGGTTTCGGAGGTCCTGGCCCGGGGCCGCGACCCCATGGACCGGATCGGGGTGGGTCGGGCCCTGGCGGTGGGCACCGTGCAGGGGCTCGCCATCGTGCCGGGGATCAGCCGGTCGGGCTCCACCATCGCGGCCGGCTCGCTCCTGGGCATCCGGCCGGCCGACGCCGCGCGGTTTAGCTTCCTGCTGTCGATCCCGGCCATCGTCGGGGCCGTGGTGCTCGAGGTCCGGCACCTGGCCCACCCCGACATCGCGTGGGGCCCGTATCTCGCCGGGGTCGTGGCCGCCTTCGCCTCGGGGCTCGCCGCGATCCACTGGCTCCTCGGGGTGATCCGGCGGGGCCGGTTCCGGTGGTTCGCCGTGTACTGCTGGCTCGTGGGCGCCGGCTACCTCCTCCTCGGGCCCTAAACGAGATCCCATGGCGCGTTCCCGCAAGGACCCCGATCCCCCCCGGCTCGGCGAGGCGCTCAACGGGTGGCGCGACCACCTGGGGCCCCGGGTGCGGGCCGAGCTCGTCGGCCTCGGGGTGGGGCTCGTGTGCGTGTTTCTCGCGATCTCGCTGGCCTCGTACCGCACGGCCGACCCCTCGTTCAACACGGCCGGCGGCGGCCCGCCCCACAACCTGGGGGGGCTCGTGGGCTCCCACGTGGCCGACCTCCTCATCCAGACCCTGGGCTACGCCGCCTGGCTCGTGCCCCTGGCCCTGGGGGTCTGCGCGGGCCGGTACATCCTCCTGCGGCCCTTTGCCCACCCCGGCTGGGTGGCCGTGGGGTACACGGCCCTCACCGTGACGACCGCCGGGCTCCTGAGCCTGGGGCTCGGCACGGTGCGGTTCGACCAGCTCGACCTCTCGGCCGGCGGGGCCCTGGGCCAGCTTCTGTCCCGGGGGCTCGTCCACTACCTGAACGGCCCGGGAACGGCGCTCGTGTTGGGGGTGGGGTGGATCTCGTCCCTCATGTTCACCGTGAACCTGAGCCTCTACGGGTTCTGGGAGGGGCTGCGGCTGCGGCTCGTGGCGGCGGCCCAGCGGGTGAGGGAGGGGTGGATCCTGCGGCGGGAGCAGCGGGCCCGCCGCAAGGAGCGCAAGCAGGCGGCCAAGCCCCGCGAGGCCCCGCGGCCCGGGCCGGCCCAGGCCCGCAAACCCGAACGCCCCGCCGAGGAGAAGGGCCCCAAGCTCGAGATCCCGGCCCCGGCCCGGACTCCGGTGCAGGAGGCGTTCCCCTTCGCCCGGGAGATCGACGGGTATCGGCTCCCGTCCCTCGACCTCCTCGACCCCGGCACGCCGCCCGGGTCGGGCCCGGACGAGGAGGCCCTTCGCATGGCCTCCAAGGTGCTGGAGAAGAAGCTCCAGGACTTCGGGGTCGAGGGCGAGGTGGAACGGGTGCGGCCCGGCCCGGTCATCACGCTCTACGAGTTCAAACCGGCCCCCGGGGTCAAGATCAACCGCATCGTGAACCTCTCCGACGACTTGGCCCTGGCCATGCAGGCGCTCTCGGTCCGGATCATCGCGCCGATCCCCGGGAAGGCCGCCGTGGGGATCGAGATCCCCAACCACCAGCGGGAGATCGTGTACCTCAGGGACATCCTGGCCTCGTCCGCCTACCAGGAATCGAAATCCAAGCTCACCCTGGCGCTCGGCAAGGACACGGCCGGGAACCCCTACGTGGCGGATCTGGCGAAGATGCCCCACCTCCTGGTGGCCGGAGCCACCGGGTCGGGGAAGAGCGTGGCCGTGCACGCCATGCTGGCGAGCCTCCTGTTCCGGGCCACCCCCAAGGACGTGCGGCTCCTCATCGTGGACCCCAAGATGCTGGAGCTCTCGGTCTACAACGACATCCCCCACCTCCTGTTGCCCGTGGTCACCGAGGCCAAGAAGGCGGCCCTGGCCCTGCGGTGGGCCGTGCAGGAGATGGAGCGGCGCTACCGGCTCATGGCCGAGGAGCAGGTGCGAAACATCGTCACCTACAACAAGAAGATCGAAAAGCGCCTGAAGGACCTCGGGAGCCGCCGGCCGGAAGAGGATCTCAACACCGAGATCCTCCCCTACATCGTGGTGGTGATCGACGAACTCGCGGACCTCATGATGGTGGCCTCGAAGGACGTGGAGGAGTCGATCGCCCGGCTCGCCCAGATGGCCCGGGCCGCCGGGATCCACCTGATCGTGGCCACCCAGCGCCCGTCGGTGGACGTTCTCACCGGCATGATCAAGGCGAACTTCCCGGCCCGGATCGCGTTCCAGGTGGCCTCCCGGGTGGACTCGCGCACCATCCTCGACACCCAGGGCGCCGAGACCCTGCTCGGGGGCGGCGACATGCTGTTCCTGCCGCCGGGCACCGCCCGGCTCGAGCGGGTGCACGGGTCGTTCGTGTCGGAGGAGGAGATCGCCCGGCTCACGGCGTTCTTGCGGGAGCAGGGCGAGCCCGAGTACCAGGAGGAGATCCTCCACGAGCCCGACCCCCTGCCGGGGCTGGACGACCCCGAGTTCGACGAGCTCTACGACAAAGCCGTGGCCCTGGTGGCCGAGACCCGGCAGGCCTCGATCTCGATGATCCAGCGGCGGCTCCAGATCGGCTACAACCGGGCCGCCCGGATGATCGAGCGCATGGAGCAGGAGGGGGTGGTGGGCCCGTCGCGCGGCGCGAAACCCCGCGAGGTGTTGATCAACAAGCTGTAGACGGCTGGACGGCGAGGCGGCCCGGCCGCCCAGCCGCCCAGCTGCCTAGCCGCCCAGCCTTTCGGAGACCCCATATGCGCTTGATCCGATTTCTGTTTCTCGCCCTCCTCTCGGCCCCGTGGGCCGCGACGGCCGGCGCCGCCGACGTGGACGCCCTCGTCGGGGAGGTGCTCCGCACCGTCGAGGCCACCCGGGCCCTGGAGGGCCGGTTCGTGCAGACGGCCCGCATGGCGGCCACCGGGTTCGACCAGGTGGCCGGGGGCCGGGTGTGGTTCGCCAAGGGCGGCCGCATGCGCTGGGAGTACGAGGGCGACGACCCCCAGGTGCTCGTGAGCGACGGCGAAACCCTGTGGATCCACCAGGTGCGCGACCGCACCGTGCTCCGCCAGCGCCTGACGGACCTGCCGCCCACCGGGCGCCTCGCCCTCGACCTCCTGAACGGGCTCGGCCGGGCCCGGGACCACTTCCACATCGAGGCCTGCGGCGACCGGTGCCTCGTGTTGCGGCCCAAGGAGCCCCAGCCCGACCTCGACCGGGTCGAGATCCGGCTCCTGCCGGACCGGGGCCTACCCGCGTCGGTGACCACCTACGACCCCCTGGGGAACCGCACCGTGGTGGAGTTCTCGGGGCTCCGGGAGGTGGCCGACACGCCGGCGGACCTCTTCCGGTTCCAGGTGCCCGAGGGGGTCCAGGTGGTGGGGGCCGGGGAGGCCGGCCGGTGAAAACCGTGGGGCTCGTGAGCCTGGGCTGCGCCAAGAACCGGGTGGACGCCGAGCACCTCCTGGGGGGGCTGGCGGCCCGGGGGTTTACGATCGTCGAGGACCCGGCCCAGGCCGAGATCGTCATCGTGAACACCTGCGGGTTCATCCGGGAGGCCGTGGAGGAGAGCATCGAGGAGATCCTGGAGGCCGCCCGGCTCAAGGAAACCGGGAACTGCCGGGAGCTCGTGGTGGCCGGATGCCTCGTGAAGCGCTACCCGGGGCTGCCCGGGGAACTCCCCGAGGTGGACCGGTTCTTCACCCCGGAGGACATCCCCCGGATCCCGGCCCTTCTGGCCGGCGCCGACCCGGCCGAGCCCCTGGGCGGCCCCCTGCCCCGCATGCTCACCCAACTGCCCCACTCCACCTACCTCAAGATCGCCGAGGGCTGCTCGAACCGGTGCACCTATTGCACCATCCCCTCGATCCGGGGCCCGTTCCGGAGCCTGCCCGAGGAGGAGCTCCTGGACGAGGCCCGCCGGCTCGTCGCCGCCGGGGTGCGGGAGCTCAACCTGGTGGCCCAGGACGTGACCTCCTACGGTCTCGACCGGGACGACCCGGGGGCCCTGGCCCGGCTCCTGGACCGGCTCTCCGACCTCGAGGGCCTGCGGTGGATCCGGCTCCTCTACGCCTACCCCCGGCCGTTCCCCCCCGGGGTGGTGGAGCGGCTCGGGGCCGGCGGCAAGGTGGTCCCGTACCTCGACATGCCGATCCAGCACATCCACCCCCGGATCCTCCGGGCCATGGGCCGCCGGGCCACGGCCGACGAGGTGCGGGCCGTGATCGACGATCTGCGGGCCCGGGTGCCGGGGCTCGTGCTGCGCACCACCGCGATCGTGGGGTTCCCGGGGGAGACCGACGAGGAGTTCGATTCCCTGGTGCGGTTCGTCGAGGACGTGGGGTTCCACCACCTGGGGGCCTTCGCCTACTCCCCGGAGGAGGGCACCCCGGCCGAGCGGTTCCGGCCCCGGGTGAAACGGGCCGTGGTGGAGGCCCGGCTGGAGCGGCTCCTCGAGGTCCAGGCGGGCGTGAGCCGGGCCCGGAACCGGGAGTTCCTGGGCCGGGAGCTCGAGGTGCTCGTGGAGGGGTTCGACGAGGAGGGCCGGGTGGTGGGCCGAACCTACGGCCAGGCCCCGGAGGTGGACGGGTTCACGGTGCTCGAGGGCTACCCCGACGAGGTCGTGGAGATCGGGGGGTTCGTGCGGGCCCGGATCACCTCGGCAGGGGACTACGACCTCGCGGCCCGGGTGGTGGAAGCGTGAGGCGGATCCTCGCCTGGTGCCTGCCGGTCTTGGCCGTGGGCCTCGTGATGGCCTACGCCTACGGCCGCAAGCCCGCCGCCCAACCCACGGCCGAGACCCGGTTCCTCATGGACACCCTGGTCACCATCACGGTGGCCGGGCTGCCCGAACCCGAGGCCCGGGAGGCTGTGGGGGCGGCATTCGACCGGCTCGAGGCCGTGGACCACGAGATGGCCCGGGTCGAAGGCACCCCCCTGTGGGAGCTCAACCGGGCCGGGGGGGGCGAGGTGTCGCCGGCCCTGGCCGCGGTGCTCGCCGAGTCCCTCCGCTGGGCCCGGCGCACGGCCGGCGCCTTCGACCCCACGGTGGCGCCGCTCCTCGACCTCTGGGACGTGCTCCAGGGGCCCCACCCGCCCCCGGAACCCCTGGCCGTCGAGGCCGCCCGGTCCCGGGTGGGGTGGGAGCGGCTCGCCCTCGACCCCGAGGCCCGCACCGTGGACCTGGGGCGCACCGAAGTGGACTTCGGGGGCATCGCCAAGGGCTGGGCCATCGACCGGGCCGCCGAGGCCCTCCGGGCGGCCGGGGCCAAGGGCTTCATCGTGAACGCCGGGGGCGACCTCTACGTGGCCGGCACCCGGGGCGACCGGCCCTGGCGGGTGGGCATCCAGCACCCCCGGGACCCGGGGCGGTTCCTGCGGGTGGTGGCCCCGGCCGAGGGGGCGCTCGTGACCTCCGGGGACTACGAGCGGTTCTACGAGTGGGAGGGCCGGCGGATCCACCACATCCTCGACCCCCGCACGGGCTACCCGGCCCCGGGCTGCCAGAGCGTCACGGTGTGGGCGCCCACGGCCACCGACGCCGACGCCCTGAGCACCGCGGTGTTCGTGCTGGGGCCCGAGGAGGGGCTCGCCCTCCTGGAGCGGGAACCCGGGGTCGAGGGGCTCGTGGTGGCGGCCGACGGGTCGGTGCGGGAGACCCCGGGGTTCGGCCGCGTGGCGCCCGCGGTGGAGCCGTGAGGCGCCGTACCTTCGCCCCGCTCGACGCCCTGGTGCTCGCGGGGCTCCTGTCGCTGAACCTCGTGGCCTGGCTGCCCCGGGCCGGGGGCCGGCCCGCCCGGTTCCGGATCACGTCGCCGGCCGGGGCCCGGGTGGTCGACCCCGGGGCCGGGCGGATCGAGGTGGAGGGGCCCCTGGGGGTCACGGTGATCGACGTGGGAGCACGCGCCGCCCGGGTGGTGGAGAGCCCCTGCCCGCTCAAACTCTGCATCCGGGCCGGGGCCGTGGACCGGCCGGGCCGGGTGGCCGCGTGTCTGCCCAACCGGGTGGCCGTGGAGGCCGTGGGCCCCGGAGGCGACGTGGATGCGGTGGGACGTTGAGCCCGAGGCCCGCTCGGCCCTGCTCGGGCTCCTCGTGGCCCTGGCCGGGGCGCTCCAGACCCTGGAGTTCCTCCTGCCCTCCCCCGTGCCCTGGGCCCGCCTCGGCCTCGCCAACGCCCCGGTGCTCGCGGCGCTGGCCCTCTGGGGCCCGGGCCCAGGCCTGTGGGTGGGGGTGGGCAAGGTGCTCGTGGGCGCCCTCTTCGCCGGCCGGCTCCTCACCCCGGGGTTTTTCCTGTCGGCCGGGGGCACCCTCGCCGCCGTGACCGTCATGGCCTTGGCGCTCCGCGTCCCGGGCCTCGGGCTCGTGGGCGTGAGCGCCCTGGGGGCCGAGGCCCACATGGCCGTCCAACTCGCCCTCGCCTCCCTGCTTTTACGAACGCCGGCCGTCTGGGCCCTTCTCCCCCTCGCCGGGACCCTCGCCGTGGCGTCGGGCGCCGCGGTGGGCTGGGTGGCCGCGGGCATCGCCCGGGTGGTAGACGAGGAACTCGGGGCGGGCGGGTAGGCCGGGCCGAACGGCTAACGGGGGCCTCCCAGAACCGGAACCGCAAAGCGGGGGGAGCAAGGTTTCCTTAACTTACCAATACCTTCAAAAGTATTGCCTGAGGCGGGTGGGGGACTGGTTCCGGCCGGGTGCGAGTGCGGCACCCAATCGCCCTGCCCTCGCATGCCGTTGCAAGGTCGGCAGGTCGGAGCGTCGGCAACGGAAGTTCCGGAACTTCCAAAGCGATCCAAGCCTGGTGAGGCGCGGCGAGGTTAGGGGCCGCACCCGGCTCTCCACCAGCCCCCCACCCGCGGGTTTCCGTAGCAACGACGGGGACCTGACAATACTTCCGTTGGGGTTAGTATTCACTTTGTAGCGTTATCTCCCCAGTCCTCGGCATCGCCGCCCCCTCTCCCCCAGCGTCCCAAACTCGCAGGCAAGCCCACCAAAACCAAGTAACCTGTCAACGACTCGACCTCGCGACCTGTCACTTTACAACCTGTCAACTTCCTCCTCCGCCCCTTGCTCCCCGGGGAGTGGGCGGACGGGACGGGGCTTTCAGAAGTACTTCTCGAGTCCCAGGTGTTCGTGGAGTTGGAGAAAAGCGCGTTTCCCTAGGGTGCAGTACAAGCGCAGGTAGTGCCAACCTTCAAAGGGCAGGGCGTAGCGTTCCAGGCCGGGTTCGGTGCAGGTGGGGCAGGGGGGGGAACCGGCCGACTTTCTTGCGAAACGCCCTCGCCGGCGCAGACCGCATGAGCGCCCCGAACGGCGTGCGGTGCAGGTTGCCCAGGCAAACCGGGATCAGCGGGCATGGAAGTACATCCCCGGTGCTGCGGATGAAGTAGTAGTTCAACCCGGCGGAACACGGCTTTTCCATCCGCCCCGTGTTCAGAAACCGGACCAGTTCGTCTCGGTAGGCACGCCACGGCAACGGAGTATTTTCGTAGAACCGCCGAAGCACGGCACGGTCCCCGGGGGACAGGGCAAGATCTTCGGCCCGGTCGAGGTTGTCGTAGCGGGCGGGGGTGAGAAGAAAGGGGGAGATGATCGTGAAAAGGCCGTGTTCTCTGGCGTAGGCGACGACCTGATCGAGTTCACCCACATTGAAGCGGGTGACGGTGGTCTTGATGCCGAGAACCAGCAGAGGATGGCGAACCCTGAGTTTGGCAACCCCTTCAAGGGTTTCGTGGAGCCTAGACCAACCGTGTGGGTAGTTGCGAATTCGATCGTGCAGTTCGCCGACGGCATCCATCCCGAAAACCAGGACCAACTCCAGTCCGGCCCGTTCGAACGACCCAAGCACCCGGCCGACTCCGTCCAGTACCGATCGGGTCAAAAATCCGTTGGTCGTGACCGCCACGGAGCGAAGGTGGGGAAGGTGGGTTTCCCTGAGGGCGCAGATCCCCTCGAGTAGCCGGGGGAGATCACCCCGGAGAAACGGCTCCCCCCCGGTCACATCGAGTTCCTTCAGTCGTCGAAACTCCGGCGAGGCAAGAAGGGCGAGCCACTCCTCGGCGGCGAGTTCCGGTGCGTCCCGCGGGCTTTTCCACAGATTGCACATGACGCACCGCGCCACGCACCGGCGCGTCACCTCGAGGCTCACCGCCTCCGGGGGCCCCCCCTTGCCCGTGAGTCGAAACCAGTGGTACCGGAACCCCCGGGCGGCCAGGGAAAGCAGCAGCTTTCCGACAGGCCTGTGGCGTGGCCGGTGGTGAGTCTCCCTCGTATCGGCCATGGATCTCCTCCGGGCTTTGGGCCACCACGAGCCTCAAGGATGCCTCGCCCCGCCCTCACCACGCCTGGATCGCTTTGGAAGTTCCGGAACGCCCGCTACCGCCGTCCCGGCCTGTCGACCCGATAACGGCATGGAAAGGCGCGGCGATCGGGTGCCGCACTCGCGCCCGGCCGGAACCAGTCCCCCCCCACCCGCCCCCGGCAATACTTTTGTAAGGTACCAGTAAGTTTATAGGTTGTCGTCCGCGGACCGGCACGTCGGGCCCCGTCCTTGTGCCAAGCGGCAGGCTGTGGCCTGTCCGACCGGGGGGCGGCTCTGCCGGCGCCGGGTGGGGTTGCTCGTGGGCCCGACGACGAAACCCGCGCCGGGCGCGCACCACCCCGCCCGGCAGGTGCAGGCAGAGGATCGCCTTCGGGTGAAACCAGTGCGCTTTGGTGCAGGGGGAAACACGCAAAACGGCCCCGGGCGCCTCGGCGGGCGCTGGGGCCGTGGGTCATTGCGGTAGGGTGTCGGAACATCGCCTTCCCCGGCCGATTTTCCCGAGGTTGCGGAACTGGCTTCGTGTCTCCGCGCCTGCCCGGGTGTGTCAAAGCGCACGGGGCTGGGGCTTCGCGCTCGCGGGGAGGGCTGTCAGGACAGAAGGGCGGCCGCCTGCTCGGCCGCGGTGCCCTCGCCGCCGGCTATGATCGCCCCGGCGTGGCCCATGCGCTGCCCTAGGGCGCAGTCTGGCCCGCTCTAGGGGTTGGGTCCCAATCCCGTGGGCGAGCGACCCCGTCACCGGCAGTGCGGGAAGGGCACGCCGAAATCTCTTGGAACCTATCGCCCCGGTCCCCCGAGACAGGCAGGTCGCGCGGGTTTCCCCGGCAAAGTGCGCTACGGCTCTGTCGAGCCCGCGCGGACCGCCTCGCGAAGCTCCCGGATGATGCCTAGGCTCACCTCGAGCGGGAACCCGTCCTCGGTGTGGTCGGGCCTGCACGTGACGCCGTCGACGCACCCGTTGGCGAAGAGGTGGCTTGCGATCTCCATCGGATCCACGAGGCCGAGCAGGTCGCGCCCCAACGCCCGGCCGAGGAGCGCCAGGACCCCGTAGACGCCCCAGTTCGACACGCTCGCGATCACGAGCACGTCGCAGCGCGTCACCGACGGCGTGATGTCGAGTTCGGCGAGCGCCGGGGCGACATTCCCCATGCCGATCTCGTTGCCCCCGTCCCCGAAGGCGAGGGTCGGCACCTTCCCCTCGGTGAAGAAGAGGTCGAATTTCGCCGTGTGGTCGGTGATGTCGACCCCGCGCATGTTGTAGTACCGGCCGTCCCCTGCGAGCCCCGGCCGTTCCACGGACACGAGGAGCGAAGGGGAGAGTTCATCGAGCGCTCGCGCCACGGCGCGGCGGCTCTCGTCCCAACCCGCGATCGGGATTTCGTACGTCTCGAACTCGGGCGCCAGGACCCGGGAGAGCGGCGGGGCACAGGCGAACACCGGACGACGCCCGAGGCGCTCCAGCACCCGGTAGAGCGCGATGGCACCGATCGGCCCGTCGCTCTCGAAACTCCCCGCGACCGGGAACCCCGTACCGATCACGACGGTGCCGGACGCGTGCGCGAGGAGTTCCGCCGCTCTCGCGCAATAGCCGGGCCGCAGATGTCTCCGGAGCCGCGCCATCCCCCGGCGGTCGTGGCTCAGGATGATCTCCTCGACTCGTTCGGTCGGCTCGGGCATCGTTTCACCGTCACGCGGCGGGCTGTGGCCGGTCCGACCGGGGGGCGGCTCTGCCGGCGCCGGGTGGGGTTGCTCGTGGGCCCGACGACAAGGCCCGCGCCTGCCGCCCGCCACCCCGCCTGGCCGGCACAGGCGAAGGATCGCCGTCGGCTGAAACGGGTGTGATCTGGCGCGGAGGGAGATACGCAAAACGGCCCCAGGCGCCTCGGCGGGCGCTGGGGCCGCGGGTCGTTGCGGTAGGATGTCGGAACATCGCCTTCCCCGGCCGATTCTCCCCGAGATCGCGGAAGTGGCTTCGGATATCCGCGCTTATCCGGGCGTGTCAACGCGCACGGGGAAGCGGCTTCGCCCTCACACGGAGGGCCGTCAGGATAGAAGGTCGGCCATGGTCTTGCCGATGTCGGCCGGGCTCTGGACCACGTGGACGCCGCAGGCCTTCAAGGCGGCCATCTTCTCGGCCGCGGTGCCCTTGCCGCCGGCGATGATGGCGCCGGCGTGGCCCATGCGCTTGCCCTTGGGGGCGGTCTGGCCCGCGATGAAGCTCACCACCGGCACCCGGATGTTCTCCCGGATGTACTCGGCGGCCTCCTCCTCGGCCGTGCCGCCGATCTCGCCGATGAGCACGATGCCCTTCGTTTCGGGGTCGTCTTTGAAGAGCTTCAGGGCGTCGATGAAGGTGGTGCCGATGATCGGGTCGCCGCCGATCCCGATGCAGGTGGTCTGGCCGATGCCGAGCTTGGTGAGCTGGTCCACGGCCTCGTAGGTCAGGGTGCCGGACCGGCTGATCACCCCCACCGGGCCCTTTTTGTGGATGTGGCCCGGCATGATCCCGATCTTGCACTCCTCGGGGGTGATGATGCCCGGGCAGTTGGGGCCGATGAGCCGGGTGTTGGAGCCCTCGAGGGCCCGCTTCACCTTGAGCATGTCCATGACCGGGATGCCCTCGGTGATGCACACCACCACCTCGATGCCGGCGTCGGCCGCCTCGAGGATGGCGTCGGCCGCGAACGGCGCCGGCACGAAGATCATGGAGGCGTTGGCGCCGGTTTCGGCCACGGCCTGGGCCACGGTGTCGAACACCGGCACGCCCAGGACCTCCTGGCCGCCCTTGCCGGGGGTCACCCCGCCGACCAGTTTGGTACCGTACTTGAGGCACTGCTCCGAGTGAAACTTGCCGTTGGAACCCGTGATGC
This sequence comes from Deferrisoma sp., assembly GCF_054681715.1. Taxonomy (NCBI): domain Bacteria; kingdom Pseudomonadati; phylum Thermodesulfobacteriota; class Deferrisomatia; order Deferrisomatales; family Deferrisomataceae; genus Deferrisoma; species Deferrisoma sp. Next base: position 1,864 of record NZ_BAAHFQ010000010.1, on the reverse strand, counting down.
CCTGGCAGATGACCCGGGTTTCCTTGTTGACGAGAATGCTCATGGGCTACTCCCTTCGGGAGGCTGGAAAGCTGGGAGGCTGGGAAGCGAAAAGCCCAACCCCGTGGCCTCTTTTCTTTTCCTGCCCTGCCGGTGCGTCCAGCCTGTTCGTTCGTGGATCGAGTCCCCTTCGTCCCGCGGGCGGCGGTGAGGCCGACCGGTCACTCGTCACGCGTCACCGGTCACCGGCTTCTGGCCGCTTCCACCACCTTCTCGGCGGCCTCGCTCATGGTTTCGGCCGTGATGATGGGAAGGCCGCTCTCGGCGAGCATCTTCCGGCCCAGGTCCACGTTGGTGCCCTGGAGCCGCACCACCAAGGGCACCTTGAGGTCCACGGTCTTGGCGGCCGTGAGGATGCCCTCGGCGATGGTGTCGCAGCGCATGATGCCGCCGAAGATGTTCACCAGCACCGCCTCGACCTTGGGGTCGGACAGGATGAGCTGGAACGCCCGGGTGACCTGCTCGGCGCTCGCGCCGCCGCCCACGTCGAGGAAGTTCGCCGGCTCGGCGCCGTAGTGCTTGATGATGTCCATGGTGGCCATGGCGAGCCCGGCGCCGTTCACCATGCACCCGATGTTGCCGTCGAGGCTGATGTAGGACAGGCCGTACTTCGACGCCTCGAGCTCCCGGGGGTCCTCCTCGGTCTCGTCCCGCAGGGCCTCGATGTCCTTGTGCCGATAGAGGGCGTTGTTGTCGAAGTTCATCTTGGCGTCGAGCGCCAGCACCTGGCCGTCGCCCGTGACCACCAGGGGGTTGATCTCGGCGAGGCTCGCGTCGGTCTCGACGAAGGCCCGGTACAGCCCGGCGATGAACTTCTGGGCGTTCTTCGCCGCCTCGCCCTCGAGGCCCAGGCCGTAGGCGAGCTTCCGGCCGTGGAACGGGAAGAACCCGGTGGCCGGGTCCACGGTCTGCTTGAGGATCTTCTCGGGGGTCTTGGCCGCCACCTCCTCGATCTCCGTGCCGCCCTCGGTGGAGGCCATGATGGTGACCCGGCTGGTGGCCCGGTCGATCACCACCCCGAGGTAGAGCTCCCGGGCGATGTCGCACCCCTCCTCCACGTAGACCTTGAGGACCTCCTTGCCCTGGGGTCCGGTCTGGTGGGTGACGAGCTTGGAGCCGAGCATCTTCTCGGCCGCGGCCCGGGCCTCGACCGGGCCCTTGCACACCTTGACCCCGCCGGCCTTGCCCCGGCCGCCGGCGTGGATCTGGGCCTTGACCACCACCACGGGGGTGCCGAGTTCCCGGGCCGCAGCCTCGGCCTCGTCGGGCGTGGTGGCCACGATGCCCCGGGGCACGGCCACCCCGTAGCGCTTCAGGATCTCCTTGGCTTGGTACTCGTGGATGTTCATGGATCCTCCGGATCGGCTTGGCGGCCGGGCAGCGAGGCGGCCCGGCGGCCGAAATCATTTCGGATGCAACCGAAACCCCGTACCAGGACTCAGGCGTCGGAAGACGGAAAACAGAAGACAGAAGTCCCGCATCCGCCGTTTTCCGCCTGTCGAGGCCTCACACGGGCGCCGCGCCGACACGCGGCCGGTTTGCTGCTTGCTCCGGGAGCTTCGCGAGAGCTTCCCAACCTCCCCGCTTCCCCGCCTCTTACCGGATGGTCCCGTGATAGTGGGCCGTGAGCTGGCGCATCTTGACGTCGGGCGTCGTGTAGTCGGGCAGGAGCATCGGGGAGATCCGGCTCCGATCGACCCCGGCCTCCTCGAGCTCCCGCACGAACTCGCGCACGTGGTCGAGCGTGGGCTCCCCGGGCTCCCCGGCGAGGCTTTTCACGTACTCGGCCGCGTTGCGACCGGCCCGCCGGCCGAACACGGTGATG
>NZ_BAAHFQ010000009.1:0-56396 GCF_054681715.1 Deferrisoma sp. | reverse complement strand
GGGCGTGGGGCGATGCGGCCCGGCGGAGGGTACTCGAACGGTTCACGATCGAGGGGTGCGCACGGCGCCACCTCGCGTTTCTTTTTCCGGAGCGGTGTTCGGATGGGCACGATCCCCTGGTTTGACGGCCTGGCCCGGGCGGCGTGGGAGAGGGTGGCCGACCGGCAGCGACGAATCGGCGTCGTGGGCGACCTCATGCTCGACCGGTTCGTCTACGGCGACGTGGACCGCATCTCCCCCGAGGCGCCGGTGCCGGTGGTAGAGGTGGAGCGCGAGGTGGTGCGTCTGGGCGGCGCGGCCAACGTGGCCCATAACCTGCGGGCCCTCGGGGCCGCCGTAGATCTCGTCGGGGTCGTGGGCGCCGACGGCGCCGCCGAGGAGCTCGCGGCCGAACTGGGCGCCAACGGGGTCTCGGCCGAAGGCCTCGTCTCAACTCCCGATCGGCCCACCGCGGTCAAGACCCGGATCATCGCCCGCCACCAGCAGGTGGTCCGGTTCGACCGGGAGCGGCGGGGCCCCCTTCCCGAGGGCGCGCGCTCCAAGCTGGGGGCGCGGGTGGACGAGTTGGCGCTCCGCTGGGACGGGATCGTGGTGTCGGACTACGGCAAGGGAGTGGTGGACCGGGATCTGGTGGAACGGCTCCTTCGGTGGACGGAACGGAGCGGGGCCTGGGTGTCGGTGGATCCCAAGCCGGTGAACGCTGCGGCCTACGCGGGGGTGCATGCCATGACCCCCAACACCAAGGAAACGGAGGCCATGGCCGGGCGCCCGGCCCACGACGACGGGGAGGCCGAAGAGGCCGGCCGGGCGCTCCTGGAGCGCCTCGGGCTCCGCGCGGTGGTGGTGACCCGCGGGGAGCGGGGGATGACCGTGGTGGAACCGGGGCGGGTGACGCACCTTCCCACCCGGGCCCGGGACGTGTTCGATGTGACGGGCGCCGGGGACACGGCCATTGCGGTGTTTACCCTGGCGAAGGCGGCCGGCGCCGGCGTGATCGAGGCCGCCGCGCTCGCCAACGTCGCGGCCGGGATCGTGGTCGGGAAGCTCGGAACGGCCACGGTCAGCCCCGGCGAGATCGAGGAGGCCCTTGTCGCGGCCGAACGCGCGGGGTGAGGGGCCCCTCGGGCCGAGTTGGAAGGCGGCCAGGGGTTCGGCGCCGGGACTGAGGTCGCTCCTGGAGCGGGGGGACTGGCACCCCATTCACCGGCAGCCGGGGCGGATCTGCTACCGCGTGGAGACCCCCCGGGGACCCTTTTTCGCCAAGCACTACCGGCCGGAAGGTGGCCTTCGGGCCGTGTATCTCCTGGGGCTCCAGAGGGTTCCGGCCCGCGCGTTTCACAGGGGCCGAGCCTTGCTCGCCAAGGGGCTCGCGACCCCCGCGCCCCTGGGGCTCTATGTCCGGGGCCTCCTCTGGCCGCGGGAGGCGATCCTGGTCACGGAGTGGGTGCCCGGGTTCACCCCGTGGGCGGTCCATGTCCGCCAGGGGGCCGGAAACCCTCTTGCGGCGGCCGCTGCTGTCGGCGCCTTGGTGGGCCAGCTCCACCGGTTCGGGTACTATCACGGGGACCTGTCGCGGAACGTGTTCTTCGGGGAGGACGGCCGTGGGATGCGGCCGTTCCTGGTCGATCTGGACGGGTTGCGCCGGCCCCTCACGCGGCGCCGAAGGATCAAGAACCTTGAGGAACTGGGCCGGGGGATCCGGCTCGAGGACTTAGGCCTCCGGGGGCGTTGGTGGGCGCTCCGGGCCTACGGGGGCGTGCTCGGGCTCGGGAGGGCGGAGTTGCGGCGCCTCTGGCGGGAGGGGCGCGCCGCGCAGATCCGGAGGATGGCGAAGAAGAGGAGGGCGCCGTGAGCCGCCCCTCCCCGCCGCCGCCCGCGTTTCTGGTGATGGGGATCCTCCTGGCCGCGGGGGAGGACCCCGGGGCGGTCCTGGGCCGGGTCCAGGAGAGCTTCGGACCGATCCGGGACGCCACGGCCTGGGAACCCTTTACGAGCACGCGCTACTACGACCGGGAGATGGGGCCCGGCATCCGGCGGTGCTACCTCTGGCTGGGGGACCCGGTGGACCCGGCGGCGCTTGCCGAGATCAAGGAGCGCACAAACCGCCTGGAGGCCGAATGGGCCGACCGGTCCGGCCGTCGGCGGGCCAACCTCGACCCCGGGCTCCTGGGGCTTACGAACCTGGTGCTCGCCACGGGGAAGCCGGCGGCCCACCGGGTGTACCTGGGCCGGGGCATCTACGCCGAGGTGGAGTACCGGTTCGAGCGGGGCTCGTTCCGGCCCCTGGAGTGGACCTACCCCGATTACCGCCAACCCGAGACCATCGCGTTTTTCAACCGGGTCCGGGACGCCTACCGCCGCTGGCGAAAGGCTCCCGGGCCGTCTTCGGAAGGGACGCCCACATGATCCGCAGCATGACCGGGTACGGCCGGGCCGAGGCCGAGGTATTGGGCCGCTGGCTCACCGTGGAGATCAAGACGGTGAACCATCGGTTCCTGAACTTCAACGCCAGGTTGCCGGGGGACCTCCAGCGGTTCGAACACCGGATCTTGGCCCGCGTCAAGGAAACCCTGCAGCGGGGGCAGGTGAACCTGTTCGCCGGGTGGGACGCGGGCGGGCCGGACACGCCGGCTGTCACCGTGAACCGGGAGGCCGCCAAGCGGGCGGCGGAACTCCTGCGGGAGGTGGCCCGGGAGGCCGGCATAGAGGCCGAGGTGCGCCTAGAGCATCTCCTTGCGTTCCCGGCCGTGACCGAGCCGGCCACCCTGGCGGCCGACGCCGAGGCCCTGTGGGAGGCCGTCTGCGCCGTCCTGGACCGGGCCCTCCAGGACCTGGAGGCGTTCCGCCGCCGGGAGGGGGAGGACCTGGCCCGGGACATGGCCGAGCGGGTGTCGGCGATCGAGGCGCGGGTGGGAGAGATCGACGCCCTGCGGGGCCGGGTGGTGGAGTCGTACCGGGAGCGGCTGCGTCGGCGGGTCGAGGAGCTGGCCCGGGAGGTCCCGGAGGCCGACCTGGAGGCGCGGCTCGCCATGGAGGTGGCGATCCTGGCGGACCGGTGCGACGTGTCGGAGGAGTTGGTCCGGCTCCGAAGCCACATCGACGGATTCCGAAAACTCTTGGATGCCGGAGGGGTTGTAGGTAGAAAGCTCGAGTTCGTTCTCCAGGAGATGAACCGGGAGACCAACACCATCGGGTCCAAGGCCTCCGACGCCGAGGTGGGCCGCCTGGTGGTGGAGATCAAGTCCGAGCTCGAGAAGATCCGCGAGCAGGTCCAGAACGTGGAGTAGGGGCGGTCTTCGGTCGTCGGTCTTCGGTCCGCGGCCGGCAGCCACCGACCCCGACGAAAACGGCGCCGGCGCGCTTTCCGGCTTTCCAGCTTCCTACTAACCCGGCGCCAATACAGGCGCGCAAGGAGATCGCGGGGGCATGGGGCCTGCTTCCGGCCGTGCGTGAGTGCGGCATCCGGCTTACGCTGCATCCGGCACTCAGCCGGAGGGACGGAACCATTCAGGAACTCTGGGCGTTTTCGTCAGTCTGCTTGGCCGAAAGAGTCCTGGTCGTTGGCTGAGTGCCGGATGCAGCGACTGTAGGAGCCACGCCCGGCGCTCCAGCAGGCCCCATGCCCCCGACCGTGTCTATTCTGCCGCCGGAGTAATAACCTCCCAGCCTTCTAGCCTCAAAGCCGAGAACCCCATGTCCCACGCGAACTTCGTCCATCTGCACGTCCACACCGAGTACAGCCTCCTCGACGGCGCCATCCGGCTCGGGGATCTCCTCTCCCGCGCCAAGGAGCACCGGCTCCCAGCCGTGGCCGTGACCGACCACGGGGCCATGTACGGCACGGTGGAGTTCTACAAGGCCGCCCTCAAGGCCGGGGTAAAGCCCGTGTTCGGGTGCGAGGTCTACGTGGCCCCCGGGAGCCGGTTCGACCGGAAACCCAACGTCCACGGCGAGACGAACTACCACCTGATCCTCCTGGCCCGGAACCTCGAGGGCTATCGCAACCTCTGCCGGCTCGTGACCGCCGGGTACACCGAGGGGTTCTACTACAAGCCCCGGATCGACAAGGAGATCCTGCGGGAGTTCTCGGGGGGGCTCATCGGTTTGTCCGCCTGCCTCAAGGGCGAGGTGCCCCGGGCCGTGCTCCGAGGCGACCTGGACGGGGCCCGCCGGCTCGCCGAGGAGTACCTGTCGATCCTGGGGGAGGGAAACTACTACTTCGAGCTCATGGAAAACGGCATCCCCGAGCAGCGGCAGGTGAACGAGGTCCTGATCGAGATGGGCCGGACCCTGGGGGTGCCGGTGGTGGCCACGAACGACTGCCACTACCTGGATCGGGAGGACGCGGCGAGCCACGAGGTGCTGGTGTGCATCCAGACCGGCAAGACCCTCGGGGACGAGAAGCGCATGAAGATGTCCACGGACGCCTTCTACGTGAAGAGCCCCGAGGAGATGGCCCGGGAGTTCGCCCACTGCCCCGAGGCGGTGACGAACACCGTGGAGATCGCCGAGCGGTGCAACGTGGAACTCGACCTCAAAACTTATCACTTCCCGGAGTACCAGGTGCCCGAGGGGGAATCCCTGGCCGACTGCCTCGACCGGATGGCGCGGGAGGGGCTGGAGGAGCGGCTCCGGGTGCGCGCCTACGCGAGCCCCGAGGAGGAGGCCGAAGTCCGGCGGCAGTATTTTGATCGGCTCGAAACCGAGCTCGCCACGATCCGGCAGATGGGGTTTCCGGGGTACTTCCTGATCGTGCAGGACTTCATTAACTGGGCCAAGCGAAACGGGGTTCCCGTGGGGCCGGGCCGGGGCTCGGCAGCCGGGAGCTTGGTGGCCTATGCGCTGCGGATCACGAACCTGGACCCCATTCCGTACGGGCTCCTGTTCGAGCGGTTCCTAAACCCCGAGCGGGTGAGCATGCCCGATATCGACGTGGATTTTTGTTTCGAGAACCGCGACAAGGTGATCCGGTACGTGACCGAGAGGTACGGGGCCGACAAGGTGGCGCAGATCACCACGTTCGGGAAGATGCTGGCCCGGGCGGTGATCCGGGACGTGGGGCGGGTGATGGGGCTCCCCTACGGGGAGGTGGACCGAATCGCCAAGCTCGTGCCGGCCCGTCTGGGGATCACGCTCAAGGAGGCGCTCGAGGAGGAGCCGCGGCTCCGGGAGGCGATGGAGGCGGACCCGCGGATCCGGGAGCTGGTGACCCACGCGCTTAAGCTCGAGGGCCTCAACCGCCACGCCTCGACCCACGCGGCCGGCATCGTGATCGGAAACCGCCCGCTCGTGGACTACCTCCCCCTGTACAGGGGGCAGAACGGCGAACTCGTGACCCAGTTCGCCATGAAAAGCGTCGAGGCGATCGGGCTCGTGAAGTTCGACTTCCTGGGCCTCAAGACGCTTACTGTGATCACCGACGCCGTGCGGATCGTGAACAAGGGCCGTCCCGAGGGGCACAGGCTCGACATCGACGCGATCCCGTTGGACGACCCGAAGACCTACGAGCTCCTGTGCCGGGGGGAGACCACCGGGGTGTTCCAGCTCGAAAGCTCGGGCATGAAGGAGCTCATGGTGAAGCTCCGCCCGAGCACCTTCGAGGACATCATCGCGCTCGTTGCCCTGTACCGGCCGGGGCCACTAGGGTCGGGCATGGTCGAGGATTTCATCCGCCGCAAGCACGGCCAGATCCCCATCGAGTACGAACTTCCGGAGCTCGAGCCCATCCTCAGGGACACCTACGGCGTTATCGTGTACCAGGAGCAGGTGATGCAGATCGCCCAGGTGCTGGCCGACTACAGCCTGGGCGAGGCCGACCTCCTGCGGCGGGCCATGGGGAAGAAGATTCCCGAGGAGATGGCCAAGCAGAAGGACCGGTTCCTGGAGGGCGCCCGCAAGAAGGGCATCGACCCCAAGAAGGCCGAGAAGATCTTCGACCTCATGGCCAAGTTCGCCGAGTACGGGTTCAACAAGAGCCACTCGGCGGCCTACGCCCTCGTGGCTTACCAGACGGCGTACCTCAAGGCCCACCACCCGGTGGCGTTCATGGCCGCGCTCCTCACCAACGACCGGGCCAACACCGACAAGGTGGTGAAGGACATCGCCGAGTGCCGCGATATGGGCATCCGGGTGTTGCCGCCCGACGTGAACGAGTCGGATCTCCATTTCACGGTGGTGGGCGACGCGATCCGGTTCGGGCTGGCCGCGGTAAAGAACGTGGGGGAAGCGGCCATCGAGAACGTGCTGGCTGTGCGGCGCAAGGACGGCCCGTTTCGGGGGCTCAGGGACTTCTGCCGCCGGGTGGATCTGCAGAAGGTGAACCGGAAGGTGATCGAGAGCCTGATCCGGTGCGGGGCCTTCGACTCCCTGGGCGGCACCCGGGCCCAGTACTTGGCCTACCTCGACCGATGCATGGAGGAGGCCTCGGCGCTCCAGAAGGACCGGGCCCGGGGCCAGACGAACCTGTTCGAGGCGCTCGCGGCCGCGGCGCCCGAAAGCGGGGCTTCGGCCGTGGAGGACGAACTCCCCGACGTGCCGCCCCTGGGCGCCGCCGAAGATCTCCGGGCCGAGAAGGAGGTGCTCGGCATGTACCTGAGCGGGCACCCCCTGGCCGAGTGGGAGGATCTCCTGCGTTCGGCCACCGACACCCCCATCGGCGAGCTCGGGGAGCAGGCCGACAAGGCCCAGGTCACCGTAGGGGGCATGGTGGCGGCCCGCCGGGTCATCCGGACGAAGAACGGGTCACGAATGGCGTTCTTCACCCTGGAGGACCTGACCGGGGCGGTGGAGGTGGTGGCGTTCTCCGAGGTGTTCGCCCGGGCCGAGGACCTCATCCAGGCCGAGGACGTGCCCCTCGTGGTCAGGGGAACCCTCGAGAAAAACGAGGAGACGGCCAAGGTACTGGCCGACGAGGTCCTTCCCCTGGAGGAGGCCCCGGAACGGCTGACCCGGGAGGTCCACATCCAGGTGAACGCGGCGTTCCACGGCCGGGGAGACCTGGAGGCCCTGAAGCGCATCCTCTCGTCCCCGGAGATGCGCGGCGCCACCCCCACGTTGCTGCGGATCGTCGTGCCCGAGAAGGCCGAGGCCGTGGTGCGGCTGCCGGAGGCGTACTCGGTTCGGGCCTCGGGCGACCTCAAAGCCCGGGTGCGCGACCTCATGGGGGCCGACGTGGTCCAGTTCCGGTGAGCCGGCTTGAGGGCGCCCGGCCGCTGGGGTAGGATCGGCGGCCATGGACGATCGGCATCTGGAACTCCTGTACGAGTTGTACCGCGACGGCCTCAGCCGAAACCGGCTTTTCGAGCGCTTCCGAGACCCGGCCCTTCGCCGGGCCTGGCGCATGTACCGGACGCTGCGAAGCCTTCGGGCCGAGGCCGGACGGCCCGGCACCCGGGTGACGTTCCGCCTCCGCAACGGCGGCGACCGGGTGGCCGTGGTGGAGCGTCCGGGGTTCCGGTACCGCCGCCTCGTGGTGCTGCCTCCCTGGGCCGCCCGGTTCTGGGACGAGTTGTGGGGCCCCCCCATCGAGGCCGGCCCCGCCGACCTGCCTCGCCCGCGGTAAGGCTGCCTTCCCCCGGGCCGTGGCCGTGAACTCCCGCCCCCGCGCCTATCTCGACTGGAACGCCTCGGCGCCGCTGCGGCCCGAGGCCCGGGAGGCCTTGCTCGAGGCCCTGGATCGGTTCGGAAATCCCTCGAGCGTCCACGCCGAAGGCCGGGAGGCCCGGGCCGTGGTGGACGGGGCCCGGGACGCGGTGGCGGCGTTTCTCGGGTGCGACCCCGCGGAGGTGGTGTTTACGAGCGGGGGCACCGAGGCCAACGCCCTGGCGATCGGGAGCCTCGCGGCCCACGTTGGGGTGCAGCGGTTCGTGGCCGCGCCCATCGAGCACCCGAGCGTGCTCGCGCCGCTTTCGCACCTGGAAGCCGGGGGGTGGGAGGCCCGGTGGCTCCCCGTTACACCGGAGGGGGTCGCCGAGATCCCCCCCGACCTCCGGGGCGAGGGGTTCGGCGTGCTCCAGGCCGCGAACCATGAAACCGGGGCGCTCCAGCCGCTGGAGGCCTTCGCCGCCGCCCTGGGCGAGACCCCCTGGCACTGCGACGCGGTGCAGGCCTGGGGCCGGATCGCGCTCGATCTGCGGGCGTTGGGCTGCGCCACGGCGAGCCTCTCCGGGCACAAGCTGGGGGCTCCCAAGGGTGTGGGGGCCCTGTTCGTCCGCAACGGCACCCCGGTGGAGCCCCTTCTTCGCGGCGGGGGCCAGGAGAGGGGACGGAGGGCCGGCACGGAGAACGTGCCGGGCATCGCGGCCCTGGGGGCCGCCTGCCAGGCGGCCCTCCGGGACCGGGAGGCCGACGCCCGGTGGATGCGGGGGCTCGCCGAGCGGCTGTGGAACGGCCTGCGCGGGATTTGCCCCCTGGCCGCGCGAAACGGTCCCGAGGAGCCCGACCGGCGCCTGCCCAACACGGTGAACCTGAGCGTGCCGGGGGTGGCCGGGGAGGTCCTGGTCCAGGCCCTGGATCTCGAGGGAGTGGCGGTGTCGGCCGGGTCGGCCTGCGCATCCGGCGTCACCGAGCCGTCGCCCGTGCTGCGGGCCATGGGACTTTCGGCGTGGAGGGTGGAGGGGGCGATCCGGGTGAGCCTGGGCCCCGGCACCCGCCCGGAGGACGTGGATCGGTTCCTGGAGGCGCTCGCCGCCGTGTGGGGCCGGCTCGGCCCGGGGCGCGCGGGCTGATCCCCGGCGAGCTCGACCGGGAGATGCCCGGGCGATGCAACCTCCCGCGACCCGAAGCGCAACGAACTGGGGGCCAGACCCCACACGGGGGTGATCGGGCGGCTGCCCCCGTCGGGGCGGGGCCGGCTCGGCCCACCGGCGCAGCCTTTCTACCCCCACTCCAGCCCGTTCGGAGGCGTTTGTAACCCGTGCGCGTTGCCGTGGCCATGAGCGGCGGGGTGGACTCGTCCGTCGCCGCCGCCCTTCTCCAAGAGCAGGGACACGAGGTCGTGGGCCTTACGCTCAAGGTGTGGGAGCGGGCCCGGTGCTGCTCGGCCGACGACGTGGAGGACGCCCGGCGGGTGGCGGCCCGGCTGGGGATCCCGTTCTTCGTGCTGGACGCCCACGGGGTGTTCGACCGGGAGGTGGTGGAGCCGTTCGCCCGGGGCTACGAGGCCGGGCTCACCCCGAACCCCTGCGTGGTGTGCAACCGACGGGTGCGGTTCCGGTGGCTGGTGGAGCGGGCCCGGCTCCTGGGGTGCGCCTGGGTGGCCACCGGGCATTACGCGCGGCTGGAGGAGCGCCCCGGGGGTGGGGTTCGGCTCCGGAAGGGGCTCGACCCCAAAAAGGACCAAAGCTACTTCCTGGTGCCCGAGCGGTCCGAGGATCTGGAGGGCATCCGGTTCCCCCTGGGGGGATGGACCAAGGAGGAGGTCCGGCGCAAGGCCGCGGAGCTTGGCCTCCCGGTGGCCCGAAAGGCCGAGAGCCAGGACGTGTGTTTCGTGCCTGACGGGGACGTGGCGGGGTTCCTGGACCGCCGGCTCGGCCCTTCGCCCCGGGGCGAGATCGTGGACCTAAAGGGCCAGGTTCTGGGCACGCACAGGGGCCAGAGGGCCTACACGGTGGGGCAGCGCCGGGGGCTTGGGATCTCGGCCCCGGTTCCCCTCTACGTCCTGCGACGGGACGGGCCGGGGAACCGCATCGTGGTGGGGCCCCGGGAGGCCCTCCTGTGCCGGGATATGGATGTGGATAAAACCGTTTGGTTGGAGGACGATTTGCCCAAAGAGTTTGAGTGTTCTGTCAAGATTCGGTCCACCGCGCCGGAGGTCACGTGCCGGGTCCGGAGGCGGGGCGCGGGAGCCCGGGTGCGGTTTGCGACCCCCCAGTTCGGGGTGGCCCCGGGGCAGTTTGCCGTCTTTTACCGGGCCGACGTGGTCCTGGGCGGGGGGTGGATCCGGGAGGCCGGCGGCCGTGGGTGAGGAGCGCCAGCGGGTTTCCGTGGCCACGGTGGGCTGCAAGGTCAACCGGTTCGAGTCCGAGGCCCTGGAGGAGGCCTTGCGCCGGAACGGGTACGAGGTGGTGCCGCCCGGCGAGCCGGCCGACGTGGTGATCGTGAACTCGTGCACCGTGACCCACCGGTCCGACCGCGACACCCGGGCCCTGGTGCGGCGGGCGCGCCAGCAGAACCCCGGCGCCCGGATCGTCGTGACGGGCTGCTACGCGGAGGTTTCCCCCGAGGAGGCCCTGGCGGCCGGGGCCGACCTGGTGGTGGGCACCGGCGGCAAGTTCGCCGTGCCCCAACTCCTGCGGGACGGCGCCACCGGGATCCGAAAGCCGTGTGGGGACGAGGGGGGCGAGCGGTTCCCGGCCGTCGGGGGGCTCCGGGGCCGTGCCCGGGCCTACCTCAAGGTGCAGGACGGGTGCAACGCGTTTTGCGCCTACTGCATCGTGCCCTACGCCCGGGGCCGCTCCCGGAGCCTCCCGCTCGATCGGGTCCGCCGCGGGCTTGCGCGCCTGCGGGAAGGGGGGTATGGGGAGGTTGTGCTGACCGGTGTCCACCTGGGGTTGTGGGGCCGGGATCTCTCGCCGCCCCAACCCTTCGCCGCCCTTTTGGACGCGGCCGAGGCCGCGGGGATCCCGCGGATCCGGCTCTCCAGCCTGGAACCCGGGGAGATCACCGACGGGCTCCTCGAGCGGCTGGCGCGGTCGGGGGTGCTTTGCCCCCATCTTCACGTGCCGGTCCAGTCCGGCTCCGACCGGATCCTCCAACGGATGGGGCGGCCCTACGGGGCGGAGCTCGTGAGGGAGCGCGTCGCCCGGGCGGCCGAGCGGATCCCGGGCCTGTGCGTCGGCATGGACCTCATCGTGGGGTTTCCCGGCGAGACCGAGGAGGACTTCCGGGAAACCCTCCGGCTGGTGGAGGACCTGCCCGTGGCCTACCTCCACGTCTTCCGCTTCAGCCCCCGCCGGGGCACCCGGGCCTGGGACCTGCCCGAACGGGTGCCGGCCGCCGAGATCAAGCGGCGGGCCGCGGCCTTGCGGGCCGTCGGGGAGGGGAAGCGGAGGGCGTTCTGGGCCTCCCAGGTGGGGCGGACCCTGCCCGCCCTGGCCGAGAGGGCCGCGGCAGAGGGGCGGCTTCGCCTGCGCACCCGCAACTACCTGCCGGTGGAGGTGGCGTGGGAGGGAACGCCGCCCCGGGAAGAGGTAATGGTGCGCATTGAGGGGGCCGGGAAGACGGTCGTGCGGGGACGTGTGGTTGCGGACGGGGTGGAGCCCAGCTGAGGAGCACCGACCATGGACATGGAACGCCGAGAGAACCTGCGGGACCTGGAGGAAGCCCTGGGGTACCTGTTCGAGACCCCGGACCTCCTGGATCAGGCCCTGACCCATAAGTCATACGCGAACGAACGGGGCAGCGGGATCCGCGACAACGAACGGTTGGAGTTCCTCGGGGACGCCGTGCTGGACCTCGTGGTGTCCCACCTGCTCTATGAGCTCCGGCCGCCCCTCACCGAGGGGAAGATGTCAAAGGTTCGGGCGTTCTTGGTGAGCGAGCCGAGCCTGGCCGAGGTCGCCCGGTCCTTCGGGCTGGGGCGGTACCTGCTGCTCGGGAAGGGGGAGGAGCAGACCGGGGGGCGGGAGAAGCCCTCGATCCTCTCGGGCGCCTTCGAGGCGCTGGTGGCTGCCATCTACCTGGATGGGGGGTTCGACCTGGCCCGGGAGTTCGTGGACGCCGTGTTCCGGCCGCTCCTGGAGGCCGAGGGCCCCGGCGGGCTGGACCGGGATTTCAAGACGAGGCTTCAGGAACACTGCCAGGGGCGGTACGGCACGGCCCCCACCTACCGGTTGGTGGGCGAATGGGGGCCCGACCACGACAAGACCTTCGAGGTGGAGATCCGGTTGGGCAACCGGGTGCTCGGCCGGGGGCGGGGCCGCAGCAAGAAGGAGGCCGAGCAGCGGGCCGCCCAGGGCGCGCTGGACGTGTTGGAATGAATTTCCGGTTTGCGCACCGGCGAAGTCGTGATACCCTGGAGCCGTTCTAAGAAACCTCGGTCGTCGGTCACCGGCCTTGCGGTCCCCGGTCCCTTGCCCCGCCCGCCAGCGCGCGCGCCCGCTTACGCGTGTCAGTGGGTCGCGAACAGGCCGCGCTGCGCGGCCTACGGCAGCTTCCGAGTAACTTCGGTCTAAGGTCGTCGGTCCGCGGTCTCCGGTCCTTTGACCTAAGCTATGGCGCCGTGTGGCTGAAGCGAAAAGTTATTGTTCCTGCGAACAAGCCGCCCCGCGGCGTAGCGAAGCTTCCAAGATCTCCCAACCCTCCCGGAGGTGTGGCATGCGTCCCTGGTTCCCCCTGTTTGCGGCTCTTCTGCTTGGCGCCTGCGCCACCGGCGGCCACATGGCCCACCACGGCACGGCCCACCAGCGGGTGGAGGGGTCCCTCGCGAGCGACATCGCGATCCCGTTCTATTCCCTCGAAGAGGGGAAGCGGTTGGCCGCCGAGCAGAAACGGCCGATCATCGTGGACTTCTACGCCCCGGAGGGGTGCAGCCGGTGCGACCGGTTCGCCAAGCACATCTACAACAACCCGGAGATCGGTCGGTACATCACCGAGAACTTCGTGCTGGTGCGGATCAACCTCATGGGGAACATGACCCGCGACGAGATCGCCCTGGGGCGCAAATACGACTACAACTACGACTGCCTCCTGGTGTTCCTCGACTACCGGGGCGAGGTGATCGAGGACCTTTCGGGAAAGCGCATGTGTTTTGCCGACTTCATCGAACCCGAGTGGTTCAAGCAGTACCTGGCCCGGGCCGTGGAGGAGAACCGGCGGCGCGTGGCCGGGGGGAGTTCATAGACCGAGAAGGACCCGCACGAGGCCCCAGGGGCTGAACAGGGCCCTGGGGGGCGTGGTGCCGGCAACGATGCCCGCGGCCAGTTTCCGAAGCCGCGGGCTTTGTTGTGCCCGGCGGGCGAGGAGATCGCACAGGCCGGGTCGCGCCAGCCACCGCTCGGCCACCCGGTACGACGCGTACCGCCGGGCGAGCTCGGTGCGGACCCAGCGGCGGTAGGCCTCGAGTGCCCGGGCGCCGTGCGCCAGGAATCCGGCGGCGGCTTCCCCCGCCTTCCGTCCCGACTCCAGGGCCGGGCCGATCCCCTCGGCCGTGAACGGATACGAGGTGCCGAGCGCCTCCCCGGCCCACACCACCGGACCCGGGTCCACCGGCGGCCGTGCCGGGGGTCCGCACCGGATGGGGGCGGCCCGGGGCGGCCCGTCCCAGGCGATGCGCCCCCGAAGTTCCCCGAGAGCGGGGGAGGTGGCGCACAACCGTTCCAGCGTCCGGTGGAGGGGCGCATCGGCCCGTCGGGTGCGGAAGGCGCCGCACCCGACGTTGAACCGCCGGCCGCCCAGGGGAAACACCCACCCGTAGCCCGGGAGCACGCTGCGGTCGTAGGTGACGGCCGCGAACGGGAGGTCGGCCGGGCCCGTGGCATAAACCCGGAGGGCCACGGCGTCGGGGGCGGGGCGCCCCAAAGGACGCGCCGTTCGGGGAGCGAGGGCCTGAAGGGCGCCCGTGGCCACGACGGCGATCCGCGCCCGCCAGGTCCGGGCGTCGGCGGCCGTGACCCGCACCCCGGGCGGCTCGGGAACCGCCGCCACGATCCGGGCCGGTTCCACCTGCGCCCCCTCCGCCGCGGCCGCCTCCACCAGGATCCGGTCGAGGGTGGAGCGGGACAGGGTGCGGATCGGGACCCGGAGGGCCACCCCGTGGCCCCCCGGGCTCCAGATCCGAAGTTCCTCCACCGAATGGGCGGCCCGGCCGAGGAGTGCGGTCAGCCCGAGGTCCCCGAGCTCTTCCCAGGCGTCGTCGAGGAGCCCGTCCCCACAGGTTTTCTCCCGGGGCGGCGGGGAGCGGTCCACCAGAAGCACCCGGGCCCCGGTCCGGGCGAGCATCAGGGCGGCGGCGCCGCCGGCCGGGCCGGCCCCGACCACGATGGCGTCGTACGTTGGCACCCCGCGCCTCCTTCCGGTGATCGGGCTTTACCTGCGGCGGGCTAGGGTGCTACAAGACGCGGCTTCCTGGCAAACGGCCCGGGCGGAGGCCGCCGAAACCTGCTGGCGGCGAGGGGGCAGGGCGCTACGCTCTGCCCTCCGAGCGTTCTGGCTTCCCAGCTTCCCCACGGAGATCCGATGGAACCGAATCGATTCCGCAACGTGGCGATCATCGCCCACGTGGACCACGGCAAGACCACCCTGGTGGACGCCATGCTCTGGCAGAGCGGCGTTTTCCGGGAGAACCAGAGGGTGGAGGAGCGGGTCATGGACTCCAACGCCCTCGAGCGGGAGCGGGGCATCACGATCCTCGCCAAGAACACGGCGGTCTGGTTCGAGGGGGTCAAGATCAACATCGTCGACACCCCGGGCCACGCGGATTTCGGGGGCGAGGTGGAGCGCACGCTCCAGATGGTGGACGGGGTGATCCTCTTGGTGGACGCGGCCGAAGGCCCGCTGCCCCAGACCCGGTTCGTGCTCCAGAAGTCCCTGGAACTCGGTCTCCCGCCGGTGGTGGTGATCAACAAGATCGACCGGTCCGACGCCCGGCCCCAGGAGGTGCTGGACGAGGTCTACGGGCTGTTCATTGACCTCGATGCCACCGACGAGCAGCTCGAGTTCCCGGTGCTCTACACGAACGCCCGCCGGGGGGTGGCACACAGGAGCCTGGACGACGGCTCCCGGGACCTCCGGCCGCTGTTCGAGGCGATCCTCGAACGGATCCCGCCGCCCGCGGGCGACCCGGAGGGCGACCTCCAGATGCTCGTGACCACCCTCGATTACAACGACTACGTGGGTCGGCTGATCGTGGGCCGCATCGTGAACGGGAGCCTGCGGCCGGGCCAGGAGGTGGGCGTGGCCACCGAGGAAGGCGTGGTACGGGGGCGGGTGGCCACGGTGTACACCCACGAGGGGCTGCGCCGGGTCGAGACCGAGCGGGCCGTGGCCGGCGACGTGGTGGCGGTGGCCGGGATCGACGAAGCCACCATCGGCGACACCCTGGTGGACCCCGAGCGGCCCCGGCCGCTCCGGCGGATCCGGGTGGAGGACCCGACCATCGCCATGGTGTTCTCGGTCAACACGAGCCCGTTCGCGGGCCGGGAGGGCCGGTTCGTGACCTCCCGCCAGATCCGGGCCCGGCTCGAGAAGGAGGTGATCCACAACGTGAGCCTCCGGCTCGAGATCCTCGACACCGACCAGTTCCAGGTGGCCGGCCGAGGGGAGCTCCAGCTGGCCGTGCTGATCGAAACGCTCCGGCGCGAGGGGTACGAGCTGAGCGTGTCGAAGCCCGAGATCCTGACCCGGGAGGTGGGGGGCGAGGTCCACGAGCCCTGGGAGGTCGCCCTGGTGGACGTGCCCGAGGAGTTCGTGGGCGCCGTCACCGAGAAGCTCGGCCGCCGCAAGGGCCAGATGACCCGGATGGATCCCGCCGGAGCCGGCCGGGTGCGCCTGGAGTTCCGGATCCCGTCCCGGGGGCTCATCGGGTACCGGAGCGAGTTCCTCACCGACACCCGGGGGACCGGCATCCTGAACCGGCTCCTGGAGGGGTATGCCCCCTGGGCCGGGCCGGTTCCGGGCCGCACGACCGGCGCCCTGGTGTCGGACCGGGCCGGCCGGGCCACCACCTACGCGCTCTTCCATCTCCAGCCCAGGGGTGTCCTGTTCATCGGGTCCGGCACCGAGGTGTACGAGGGGATGATCGTGGGGGAGCACTCCCGGGAGAACGACCTGGACGTCAACGTGACCCGGGAGAAGAAGCTCACGAACATCCGGGCCGCCGGCGCCGACGAGGCGCTCCGGCTTGTTCCGCCCCGAGAGATGACCCTGGACCGGGCCCTGGAATGGGTCGACCGGGACGAGCTCGTCGAGGTGACCCCGAAATCCGTGCGGTTGCGAAAAAGGGTACTTGCGGCGAATCAACGCCCCCGGCGGGAAACCGCGGGGGCTTGAAACACGATGCAACAAGAGAAACATTGGGCGAAACCCCGGTAGGGGGGCGGACTTTCCGAACCCGGTTTCGTTTTCTGGGTGGCCTCCGGGAAATCCGCTTGACACGATGAAATCGGCTTTCCTATGATCCGCCCTTCCGCTCCCCCGGGGCGTGGACGCCCCTTTCGTTTCTGACTGTTTCAACGTTTTTCACCCCGCCAACCCCAAACAGGAGGGATTGGGAGCATGAAACGCCGCTGGGTTTTGGTGGTCGCCCTTGTGTGCCTGTGCGCAAGGCCGGGGCTGCGGGCGGCCGGGGCCGAGGAGGACGTGTTTGCGGTGCCGCCTCCGCCGTTGAGCGAGGACTACTACCCCTGCGCCGAGAACTGCCACAACGACCAGGAGACGGATCCCACGCCCCGGGAGCTCGAGGAGCACACGGAGATCCAGCTCCACCACGCCGAGCAGTTTCGGTGGTGTCTCGACTGCCACGACGCCGACAACCGCGACAAGCTCCACCTCCAGAGCGGCGAGAAGATCGACTTCGCCGAGTCGTACCGCCTGTGCGGCCAGTGTCACGGCGACAAGTACCGCGACTGGAAGCGGGGCATCCACGGCAAGCGCACGGGCTACTGGAACGGCAAGAAGCAGTATCTGCTGTGCGCCCACTGCCACAACCCCCACAGCCCGCGGTTCGAGCACCTGAAGCCCGAGCCCCCGCCGGCGGTTCCCGGCTCCGGGACGCTGGGGTCGCAGAAGGCGAAGAAGCACGTGATGGAAGAACCCCACGGCGGCAAGGAACACTAGGACCGGCCGGTTCGGGACAACGGCAAGGAGAGGCGATCCATGTCCAAGAAGAACGCGTGCACGGTGGACCCGAAAACGGCGAGCCGCCGGAAATTTCTCCGGGGGCTGGCGGCCGGGGCGGCGGCGACGCTGCCGGTGAAGGCCCTGGCCCAGGGCGACAGCGGGTTTCTGACCTACGGCTCCTGGGAGGAGTACTTCCAGAAGAACTTCCAGGAGATGACCCCCGAGGAGGTGCAGGCGACGCTCAAGCGGCTCGAGGAGAAGTACACCAAGCAGTACGGCAAGAAGGTGACCGTGAAGGCCACCCCGCCGATGGAAAACGTGCTGTTCGGGTACGCCCTCGACCTCAACCGGTGCATCGGGTGCCGGCGGTGCGTCTACGCCTGCGTCAAGGAGAACAACCAGTCCCGCCGGGATCCGCAGATCCATTACATCCGGGTGCTGCGGTTCGAAAACGGCGAGATGGAGTTCGAAAAGGCCGATCGCTACTACAACCCCGAGCGGGTGCCCGAGGAGGGCCACTACTACGTGCCGGTCCAGTGCCAGCACTGCCGCAAGGCCCCGTGCGTCAAGGCCTGCCCGGTGCGGGCCACCTGGACCGAGGACGACGGCATCGTGGTGGTGGACTACAACTGGTGCATCGGTTGCCGGTACTGCATGGCGGCCTGTCCCTACGAGGGCCGTTATTTCAACTGGCTCGACCCCAAACTGCCCCCCGAGGAACTCAACCCCGACACCCATTACCTGGGCAACCGGCCCCGGATGCGCGGGGTCGTGGAGAAGTGCACCTTCTGCGTCCAGCGCAGCCGCGAGGGCCGGTACCCGGCCTGCGTCGAGGCGTGCCCGGTGGGCGCCCGGAAGTTCGGGAACCTCTTGGATCCCGAGTCCGAGGTCCGCTACGTGCTGGAGAACCACCGGGTGTTCCGGCTCAAGGAGGATCTCCTCACCGAGCCCAAGTTCTACTACTTCTTCGGCTAGAGGGGTGTAGCGATGAACACGCTGATGGAGTTTCTGGTCGGGACCTTCATTCTGGCCTTCCGGGGCGGCAAGAAGTACTACGCCTGGATGGGCTCCCTCGTGGTGATCGCGTTGGTGGGCCTGGGGGCCTGGGTCTATCAGTTGGAGCACGGCCTCGGGATCACCGGCATGCGCGATCCCGTGAGCTGGGGGCTCTACATCGCGAACTTCACGTTCCTGGTGGGCGTGGCCGCGGCGGCCGTGCTCCTGGTGATCCCGGCCTACATCTACAAATGGGGTCCCATCAAGGAGATCGTGCTCCTGGGGGAGCTCCTGGCCGTGGCCGCGATCGCCATGTGCCTTATGTTCGTGACCTTCGACCTGGGGCACCCCGAGCGGTTCTGGCACCTCATCCCCGGGCTGGGGATCCTGAACTTCCCGATCTCGATGCTCTCCTGGGACGTGGTGGTGTTGAACACGTATCTGGCGCTCAACCTGATCGTGCCGGTGTACATCCTGTACAACGCCTACCAGGGCCGGGAGCCGAATCACAAGATCCTGTGGCCCCTCATCATCTTCTCGATCCCGGCCGCGGTGTCGATCCACACGGTCACGGCGTTCCTCTATAACGGCTTTCCCGCCCGGCCGTTCTGGAACGCCTCGATCCTGGCGCCCCGGTTCATCGCCTCGGCGTTTTGCTCCGGGCCGAGCTTCATCATCCTGGCCTTCCAGTTGATCCGCAAGCACACGCCGATCAAGATCCAGGACCGGGCCATCTTCAAGCTGGCCGAGATCATCGCCTACGCCATGGGGATCAACCTGTTCCTCCTGATCGCCGAGGTGTTCAAGGAGTACTACAGCGCCACCGTGCACCTGGCACCGATGCAGTACCTCTTCCAGGGGCTCCACGGCCACAACGAACTGGTGCCGTTCATCTGGACCGCGATTGCGTTCAACACCATCGCGTTCCTCCTGTTCCTGACCCCCAAGACCCGGGAGAACTTTTTCACCCTGAACCTCGGCTGCGTGCTCATGTTCATCGGCGTGTGGATCGAGAAGGGGCCGGGGCTCATCCTGCCCGGGTTCGTGCCCACCCCGCTGGGGGAGATCTGGTCGTACAGCCCGACCCTGCCCGAGGTGCTGATCACCCTGGGGATCTGGGCCATCGGGCTCATCATCTACACCCTGCTCCTCAAGGTGGCGATCCCGATCGAGGTGGGCGAGTTCCGGCAGATCAAGGACCGACTCCGGGGGATCACCTCGGCCCAGTAGGGGAGAAACCGAAGGGGACGAAAGGGGCTGCCACCGTGCGGCCCCTTTTCTTTTGGCCATGGGCGGTTGAAACGCCGGCCGGGGCTTGACTATGATCCACCGACCCCGGAAGGGGGATCGGTTCACGGTTGTTTCCCTGCTGAACAGGAGGAGTTCGGATGCGTCGTGTGGGGTTCGTGTGGTTGGTAACCGTGGCGTTGGTGGGGGGGGGCTGCGCAGGGTTTCCCCCGGCCCGACAGGTCGAGCCGCCGGCTCCGGCCGCCGAGGCCAAAAAACCGGAGCCGCCCCCGGCCCCCCCGGCGGCCCAGCTCGACCCCCGAGAGGAGCGCCGGCTCCTGAACGAGCTCCTCCGGGACGTGGACGAGTATCATCGGCTGCTCAAGGAAAAAAACGTGGAGCAGGCCGCCCAGTACGTGGAGGAGGCCCACCGGCAAGCCCACATCGACAGCCTGTGGGATCTCGTGGCGCGCTACGAGATCGTGAGCGCGGACGCCGCGAGCTATCAGCTCTTCGCCCAGCCCGACGGGGTGATGGCCAAGGTGCGGGTCGTGCGCACCCTGATTCCCCGCCACTCGGTGGTGCCCGAGCGGTCCGAGGTCTGGATGACCTGGCTGCGCAAGGGGGAGCGCTGGGTGCTCCAACCCCAGGCCAAAAAGTAGTCGGGACGAGCCCCGCGGATCCCGCAGCGACCAGGCCCCCATGCTCGCGTTTCTCGAGTGGTTCGGCCGGCTCGTGGTGAGCCGGATCGAGGAGGTGGGCCGGAACTTCCTCTTTTTGATGGAGGCCGGCCGGGCCGCGGTCACGCCGCCCCTGCGGCTGCGCCAGACCTTCCGGCAGATGGAGTTCGTGGGGGTGCGATCCGTGTCGGTGGTGGTGCTGACCGGCACCTTCACGGGCATGGTGCTCGCGCTCCAGGCGTACTACGGGTTTCGGAAATTCGGGGCCGAGGGTCTGGTGGGCACCACGGTGGCGCTCTCCATGGCCCGGGAGCTCGGGCCGGTGCTCACGAGCCTCATGGTCACCGCCCGGGCGGGGTCGGCGATCGCCGCGGAGCTGGGCACCATGCGGGTCACGGAGCAGATTGACGCCCTGGTCGTGATGGCCGTGGACCCGATCCGGTACCTGGTGGTGCCCCGGATCCTGGCGGGGCTTCTCATGGTGCCGGTTCTTTGTATCGTGAGCGACTTCGTCGGCGTGGTGGGGGGGTACTTCGTGGGGGTGAAGCTCCTCGGGATCAACTCGGGGGTGTACGTGGAGAACACCGTCAAATACGTGGAACTCGCCGACGTCCTAAACGGCCTCGTGAAGGCCGCCTGCTTCGGGTTCATCCTGGCGGTGGTGGGCTGCTACAAGGGGTTCCACGCCACGGGCGGGGCCCAGGGGGTGGGCCGGGCCACCACCGAGGCCGTGGTCCTGGCCTCGGTGCTCATCCTGATCAGCGACTACTTCCTGACCGCCATCATGTTCTGACGTCCCCATGGCCGACCCCATCATCGTGTTCGAGGAGGTGCACAAGTCGTTCCGGGGACAGAAGGTCCTGGACGGCCTGAACCTGGAGATCCCCCGGGGGAAGACGACGGTCATCATCGGGCGCAGCGGCGGGGGAAAGAGCGTGACCCTCAAGCACATGATCGGGCTCATGCGGCCCGATCGGGGCCGGATCCTGGTGGACGGCCAGGACATTACGCGGCTCGGCCGCTACGAGATGAACGCCGTGCGCCGCCGGTTCGGGATGCTCTTCCAGGAGGGGGCGTTGTTCGACTCGATGACCGTGGGGGAGAACGTGGCGTTCCCTCTGGTGGAGCACACGAAGCTCGACCGGGCCGAGATCGGACGGCGGGTCTCCGAGATGCTGGCCACCGTGGGGCTTCCCGGAACCGAGGAGAAGATGCCCTCGGAGCTCTCGGGCGGGATGCGAAAGCGGGTGGGGCTCGCCCGGGCGCTCATCCTGGAGCCGGAGATCGTGCTCTTCGACGAGCCCACCTCGGGCCTCGACCCCATCATGGCGGACGCGATCGACCGGCTGATCCTTCGGACCCAGCGGGAGTCCGGCCGGACCTATGTGGTGATCAGCCACGACATCCCGGCCACCTTCAAGATCGCCCACAAGATCGCCATGCTCTACGAGGGGCGGATCATCGCCGAGGGCACCCCCGAGGAGATCCGCGAGAACCCGAACCCCATCCTCGTCCAGTTCCTGCGCGGTTCGGCCGAGGGGCCGATCCAGGTGCAGTGAGGCCCAGGCGATGATCCGAGGACGCCCATGAAGCGAATGTCGCCCGAGGCAAAGGTGGGCCTGCTGGTCCTCGCCGGCGTCGTCCTCCTCACCTACATGACCCTGAAGCTGGGCAAGGTGGGGTTCGGTCCCGGCGGGGGGTACCAGGTGGTGCTCCGGCTCGACAACGCCACCGGCCTGGCGAAAGAGGGCGAGGTCCTGGTGGCCGGGATCCCGGTGGGGATCGTGGAGGACATCCGGCTCGAGGGGGGGCAGGCGGCGCTCGTGCTGCGCATCCGCGACGACGTAAAGCTCCCGGCCGACACCGTGGGGAGCCTCCGGACCCACGGGGTCTTGGGGGAGAAGTACATCGAGCTCATTCCGGGTTCGTCGTCGCGGCTCCTGGCCGACGGGGACGAGGTGCGCCCGGGGGTGCCCCCCGGAGACCTCGATCGCCTGGTCACGAGCCTCAACGCCGTGAGCGACGACGTCAAGAAGGTGACCGAACGGCTCGCCAACGTGCTCGGGACCCCGGAGGGGGAGCAGAACCTCCGGGACCTGATCGAGGGGCTGCGGGACACGGCCGTGGGGCTCCGGGAGGTGGTGGAGGAAAACCGGGAGACCCTGCGGGAGACCCTGGCGAACCTCCGGGGGCTCACGGCCGACCTCCGGGATCTCCTGGCCGCGAACCGGGAGGGCATCGACGAAACCGTGGAGAACACCCGGGCCCTCACCCGGACGCTCGCCGAGCGCACCCCGGCCATCGCGGAGAACCTGGAGCGGCTCACCGGCCGGCTCGACGAGGTGGTGGCCGAGAACCGCGAGGATCTTCGGGCGAGCCTCGCGAACCTCCGGAAGGCCACGGAGGAGCTCGACGCCACCCTGGCCTCGATCCGGGGGGTGGCCGAGGCCGCCCAGAGCGAGGAGGGGACCCTGGGCCGGCTGCTCAAGGACGACTCCCTCTACGTGGAGCTCCAGGAGACCCTGGGGGACCTTCGCTCGGTGGTGGGGAAGATCGAGCGGGGGGAGGGCACGCTGGGAAAGCTCCTCACCGACGACACCGTGTACGCCGAGCTCACCGAGACCCTGGGGAACCTCCGGAGCATCACCGACAAGGTGGACCGGGGCCAGGGCACGATCGGGAAGCTCGTAAACGACGAGAGCGTGCACGAGAACCTGAACGAGACCCTCACCGGCATCACGGACTTCGTGGCCGGGGCGAACCGGTTCCGGCTCGAGCTCTCCTACACGGGAGAGTACCTGGCGGATCTCGGCGAGGCCAAAAACTACTTTGGGCTCACCGTGCAGCCCCGGCAGGACCGGTTCTACTACCTGGCCTTGGTGGACGACCCCCGGGGCGACACCACGACCCGGGTGACCGAGCGGCTGGTCACAGACGACACGGGGACCCACCGGGTGCGGGAGGAGAAATCGGTCACCGAGGACCGGTTCAAGTTTTCGGCCCAGGTGGGCAAGCGGTTTTCGTTCCTGACCCTGCGGGGGGGGCTGTTCGAGTCCACCGGCGGGGTGGGGGCCGACCTGGACCTGTGGTCCGACCGGCTCCGCTTGACGCTGGAGGCCTTCGATTTCGCCCGGGAGGAGGGGCCGGTGCACCTGAAGGCCTCGGCCCGGTGGCTGTTCTGGAAGCACCTCTACCTCACGGCCGGCCTCGACGACTTCCTGGACGACCGGGGCCGGGCCGACTACTTCGTGGGGGGCGGCATCCGGTTCGTGGACGAGGACCTCAAATACCTCCTTTCGCCGGCCGCCAGCCTGGCGCAGTGATCCGGTCTAGGGTCCCCAACCGGGGACCGCCGGCCGACGACGGAAGCTTTCAAGCGTTCTGGCCTTCCAGCCTTCCAGCCGTTACGGAGGAACCAAGCCATGGCACCGATTCGAAGGGCGATCGTGAGCGTGTCCGACAAGACCGGGGTGGTGGAGTTCGCCCGGGGCCTCGCCGACCGGGGCGTGGAGATCCTCTCCACCGGCGGGACGGCCCGCATGCTCCGGGAGGCCGGGGTCCCGGTCACCGAGGTGAGCGCCTACACCGGGTTTCCCGAGATCCTGGACGGCCGGGTGAAGACCCTGGTGCCCAAGATCCACGGCGGCATCCTGGCCCTCCGGGACGACCCCCGGCACCGGGACCAGATGGCCCAGCACGGGATCGAGCCGATCGATCTCGTGGCCGTGAACCTCTACCCCTTCGAGAAGACCGTGGCCCAACCGGGCTGCACCCGCGAGCAGGCCGTGGAGCAGATCGACATCGGGGGGCCCTGCATGATCCGGGCGGCCGCGAAGAACCACAAGTATGTCACGGTGGTGGTGGATCCGGCCGACTACGGCCGGGTCTTGGACGAGATGGATCGAAACGGCGGCGAGGTGGGGCCCGAGCTGCGCTACGAGCTGGCCGCCAAGGCCTTCAGCCGCACCTCGGCCTACGACGCGGCCATCGCCGGGTGGCTCAAGGGAAGGGGGGTGGAGGCATGAAGGTCCTCGTGGTGGGAGGAGGGGGCCGGGAGCACGCGCTCGCCTGGAAGATCGCCCAGAGCCCCAAGGTGACTGCCGTGTACGCCGCGCCGGGGAACGCGGGCACCGAGAAGGTGGCCCGCAACGTGCCCATCGCGGCCGACGACGTGGACTCCCTCGCCGCGTTCGCCGAGGCCGAGGGGATCGACCTTACGGTGGTGGGACCCGAGGCGCCCCTGGTCCTCGGGATCGTGGACCGGTTCCGGGAGCGGGGCCTCAGGATCTTCGGCCCCACGGCCGCGGCCGCCCGGCTCGAGGGGTCGAAGGCGTTCGCCAAGGCCGTGATGGAGCGGTTCGGGGTGCCCACGGCCGCGTACCGGGAGTTCACGGATCCGGCCGAGGCCAAGGCCTACATCCGGGAGCAGGGGGCTCCGATCGTGGTCAAGGCCGACGGCCTGGCGGCCGGGAAGGGCGTGACCGTGGCCCGCACGGTGGACGAGGCCCTCTCGGCCGTGGACGCCATGATGGTGGCCCGGGAGTTCGGGGACGCCGGCGGCCGGATCGTGGTGGAGGAGTGCCTCGAGGGGGAGGAGGCGAGCTTCCTCGCGTTTTGCGACGGCCGAACCGTCCTGCCGATGGACTCGAGCCAGGACCACAAGCCGGTGTTCGACGACGACCGGGGCCCCAACACCGGGGGGATGGGTGCCTACAGCCCGGCGCCGGTGGTGACCCCGGAACTGTTCGACCGGATCGTGGCCACCGTGATCCGGCCGGTGGTCGAGGGGCTTGCGGCCGAGGGGACCCCCTACACGGGGGTGCTCTACGCCGGGCTCATGATCCGGGGCGACGAGGTCAAGGTCCTGGAGTTCAACTGCCGGTTCGGCGACCCCGAGTGCCAGCCCATCGTGCTACGCATGAAGGGAGACCTCGTGCCCGTGTTGGAGGCCTGCGTGGACGGCGCCCTGGACCGGGTGACCCTGGACTGGGATCCGCGGCCGGCCGTGTGCGTGGTGATGGCTTCGGGGGGATACCCGGGGGCCTACGAGAAGGGCCTCGAGATCCGGGGCCTGGACGAGGCCGAGGCCCTGGAAGACGTGGTGGTGTTCCACGCCGGAACCAGGCGGGAGAACGGCCGAGTGGTCACGGCCGGGGGCCGGGTGCTCGGGGTCACCGCCCTGGGCGCCGACATCCCGGCGGCGATCCGCCGGGCCTACGAGGCCGTGGAGCGGATCTCCTGGCCCGGGTGCCACTACCGCCGGGACATCGGCCGGAAGGCCCTTCGCCGCCTGGGGGAGGGCTGAGGGATGTCCGGGGCGAAGGCGCCCAAGGTGTTGATCCTCATGGGCAGCGACTCGGACCTCCCCGTGGTCCAGGAGACGACCGGGTTTCTGGACCGCATGGAGGTGCCCTACGTGGTGCGGGTGAGCTCGGCCCACCGGAGCCCCGAGCGCACCCGGCGGCTCGTGGCCGAGGCCGAGGCCCAGGGGGTCGAGGTGTTCGTGTGCGCGGCCGGCATGGCGGCCCACCTGGCCGGGGTGGTGGCGGCCGAGACCGTGCGACCGGTGATCGGGATTCCGGTGGATGCGGGCCCGTTTCGGGGACTCGACGCCCTTTTGTCCACCGTGCAGATGCCGCCGGGGATTCCGGTGGCCACGGTGGCCGCCGGCAAGGCCGGAGCCCGGAACGCGGCGGTGCTGGCCTGCCAGATCCTCGCGCTCTCCGACCCGGACCTGGCCCTTCGCCTGAAGGCCCTCAAGGAGGCCATGGCCCGGGAGGTGGACGAGAAGGACCGGAAGGTCGCGGACGCCCTGGGCCGCGGCGGGACCACCTGAGCCGCCGGGTCGCCGCCGGACGGCCAAGGACCGGGGACCGAGGTTACCCCCCCCTTGACGCGGCACCGGGCTCCCGTGGTATACAGGCGCCCGGTTTTCATTCGGGAAGGCTCGGTTCGTGGGGCCACTTCAACACCCAAAGGGAGGTAGTGCCAGATGAAGAAGCTCGTGTTGTTCGCCGCCGCCGCCGTGTTCTCGCTGGGTCTTGCCCTGGGCGCCGCCCAGGCCGACGATGCCCCGGCGGGGCCCATCGAGGTCACGAACTTCGGGAAGAAGGGTGTGGTGACCTTCGACCACTCCAAGCACAAGGACGTGAAGTGCGAAGAGTGCCACCACAACAAGAAGGAAGAGAAGTACAAGTGCGGCGAGTGCCACAAGGCCGAGGCCGAGGGCAACGCCCTCAGCTTCAAGGACGCCGCCCACAAGAAGGAAGTGGGCAAGTGCTGGAGCTGCCACCGGGCCAACGACGCCAAGAAGAAGATGAAGTGCAACGAGTGCCACAAGTAACTCCGGCCTCTCCGGACGACCGGAAGGGCGGCCCGCGGGCCGCCCTTTTTTCGTGAGGACCACGGTGGACGACGTTTTCTTCGCATCGGCCTCACCGGAACACGTGGCCCGGGAGAAGGCGAGGGCCCGGGAGCTCCGGAAAACCGGGTGGTGGAAGCGCCGGGTCGCGGCCGGGGTGTGCCACTACTGCGGCCGAAGGGTGCCCCCTTCCGAACTCACCATGGACCACGTGGTGCCGCTGGCCCGGGGTGGCCGGTCGGTGCGGTCCAACGTGGTGCCCGCCTGCAAGGACTGTAACAGCAAGAAGCGCTACCTCCTGCCGGTGGAGTGGGCCGAGTACCTGGAGCGGCTCCGAAAGGGAGACCCTGCCGGCGAAGGGTAGGCTCGGCTTTTCCCCCCGCCTTCGTGTATGCTAGCGTCACGGCGGCCCACCGGGGCCGCGCCCCCATCCCAACCCCGTCGTGGAGGGTGACGCTTGCGATCCGTCTGCCGAACGTCCCGCGCCCTGATCCCGATTCTTGCGGTTTTGGTGACCGCTGCCTGGATCTGCTTCCCCCGACAAGCCCTTGGGGCCACCGGGTTTTTCCACCGGTTGGGCGACCCCTATCCCCGCATCGTCCAGCAGGTTTTCTACTACGTGGAGAAGAAGTACGTGGAGCCGGAGCGTGCCTCGCCACGGGCCCTTCTGGACGGCGCGTTCGAGGCCCTGGAGAACCAGTACCCGGAGGTCTTGGTGGAGCCGGCGGGCGATGGCCGGGTCCGAATCCGGGTGGACCGGGCGGAGAAGACCTTCGACCTCACCCAGGCCCGGGAGTACCGGAAGGCCGCCGACATCCTGGCCACCGCGCTTCGGTTCGTGCACCAGAACCTGGGGGACGAGGTCGAGGAACAGGATCTCTACTACGCCGCCCTAAACGGTGCCCTCACCAAGCTCGATCCCCACTCGAGCGCGTTCAGCCCCAAGATGTTCAAGGAGTTCATGATCGGTACCCGGGGCACCTTCGGGGGCATCGGGTTCGTGTTCGGCATCCGCGACGGCGAGATGACCATCATCAGCGTGATCGAGGGCACCCCCGCGGAACGGGGGGGGCTGCGGTCGGGAGACCGGATCCTCTACATCGACGGCGAGCCCACCATCAACATGCCGGTGGACGTGGCGGCCAACAAGATGCGCGGCGAGCCGGGCACCCAGGTGACCCTCACCATCGACCGGGAGGGGTGGCCGGAACCCCGGGCGATCACCTTCACCCGCGAGGTGATCCACGTGGACAGCGTGGAGAGCTACGTGCTGACCGAGGGCGAAGGGGCGCCCGTTCTGGTGGCCCGGGTCAAGAATTTCCAGAAGGACACGACCGACGAACTGCGAAAGGCCGTGTCCGAGGCCCTGAAGGCCCACCCCGACCTCAAGGGGCTCGTGGTGGATCTGCGGAACAACCCCGGGGGTCTCCTGGACCAGGCCATCGAGCTTTCGGACGCGTTCCTGGAACAGGGGACCATCGTGAGCACCCGCGGGCCCGAGAAGGACGCCAACTCCCGGGCCGAGGCCGGGGACGACGACCCGGAGATCTTCGAGGGGCCGGTGGCCCTCCTGGTGAACCAGGGAAGCGCCTCGGCGTCCGAGATCGTGTCGGGGGCCCTCAAGGCCTCACGGGCCCTCGTGATCGGCCAGAAGACCTTCGGCAAGGGATCGGTGCAGAAGCTCTATCCCCTGACCGACGGCGGGGCCCTGAAGCTCACGGTGGCCCAGTACCTCACCCCGGGCGACGTGTCGATCCAGTCCATCGGCATCCAGCCCGACGTCGTGGTCTACCCGGCCCGGATCGAGAAGGGCCGGATGCGGATCGGCCCGCCCCCCGCCCACGTGGCCGAGGCGGATCTCGAAAATGCCTTCAAGGACTGGGGGAACGCCTCAGAAAAACCCTGGGCCGAACTCCAGTACCTGGCCCCGGAACCGGAGGAGGACGAGAAGCCCTTCTCGGAGCTTTCCAAGGAGGAAAAGGCCCAGCGGCTCGCCAAGGACTTCGAGGTGGGCCTCGCCCGTCGGGTGCTCGCGGCGGCCGAGGGACGGGATCGCGGGGCCCTTCTCGCCGCGGCCCAGCGGGTGATCCCCGTGGTGCGGGCCGAGGAGGACCGGAAGATCTCCCAGGCCCTGGCCGCCCTCGGGATCGACTGGTCCGAGGGCCCGGGGGGGGCGGGCCTCCTCGTGGTGGCGCCCCAGGACACCGAGCTCGTGCCCGGCGAGACCGTGACCCTCCGGTTCACCGTGGCAAACCCCGGCACGGAGCCGGTTCACCGGGTGTGGGGCCGCACCGACTCCGAGAACCTCCTGCTCAAGAACCTGGATTTCGTGTTCGGCCGCCTCGGCCCGGGGGAGCGGAAGGAGGCCGTGGCCGAGGTGGAGGTGCCGAAGTCGGCGCTCCCGCGCTGGGACACGGTGACCCTGAAGCTCCACGCGGCCGGCACCGACGAGGCCGGCGCCGGCGCGGGGGCAGCCCACGTGGTGCCGGTTCCCCGGCCGGAGTTCGCGTACCGGTACCGGATGCGCGACGAGAACCGGGCCGTTCCGGCCCGGTCGGGGGACGGCCGGATCGAGGAGGGCGAGCGGATCCAGCTCGTCCTCGAGGTGGCGAACCGGGGCGAGGGGGCGAGCGGGCCGGTGGAGGTGAACATCCGGGGCGAGGAGAAGGAGCAGCTCTACCTGGAGAAGGCCCGCCACCGGTTCGATGGCCTGGCCCCGGGAGAGGTGATCAACGCCCCCATGGAGTTTCGGCTGGTGCGAGCCGAGGAAAGCGGCGACGTGAAGGTGGGGGTGAGCATCACCGACCGGGATTTCGGGGCGTTCTTCTCGGATGAGCTCGAGTTCCGGGTAGGCGAGCCCTATCCGGCCCGGGAGCCGCGGGAGCCGCCCCGGCTCGCCGCCGAGGGGCCGCCCCTTCGCACCGACGCCGAGCGGGTCGCCTTCGAGATCGAGGTCTCGGACGACGGTGCGGTGCGCGACGTGTACGCGTACAGGGAGCGGGACAAGGTGGTGTATCGCCGAAACCCGGACGACTCCGACCGGATGAAGGTGCGGGTGGAGGTGCCGTTGGAGGAGGGGTCGAACCGGATCACCGTGGTGGCCCGCGACGAAAAGAAGATCGTGGCGACCCGAACGTTCTTCGTGTACCGGACGAAACCCGGGGAACCGGGCACGGAGCTCACCCAGAACCTCCAATCCAACCCCTGACGCCGCAACCGGAAAGAAGAATGCGAGACGAGACTTCCGCAGGGGACGGCGAGGCCCGGCCCGGAGGGCAGGCCGTGACGCGCTCGGGGTTCGTGGGCATCCTGGGTCGGCCCAACGTGGGCAAATCGACGCTGCTCAACCGCATCCTGGGCCAGAAGGTGGTGATCACGAGTCCCAAGCCCCAGACCACCCGCAACCGGGTGGCCGGCGTGCTGACCCGCGACGGGGTCCAGATGGTGTTCTTCGACACCCCGGGGGTCCACGAGGGGGAGAAGCTCCTGAACCGGTACATGCTCAAGGAAGCCCTCGCCTGCGTGCCCGACGTGGACGTGGCCCTCTTCCTGGTGGACGCCGTGACCGGCCGGCACCGGGACGACGAGGTCCTGGCCGAGCACCTGGGCCGATCGGGGAAGCCGGTGATCCTGGCCGTGAACAAGGCCGACCAGGGCCGCACGGCCACGGAGGCGTTCCTGGACCTCGTGACCCCGGTTTCCGTACACCGCATCTCGGCGCTCACCGGGGAGGGGGTGGACGGGTTGCTGGACGACCTCGCGGCCCGCATGCCCGAGGGGCCGGCGTACTTTCCCGAGGACCAGTTGACCGACCGGCCGGAGCGGTTCCTGGCCGAGGAGTTCATCCGGGAGAAGCTCTTCGAGCTCACGGGGGAGGAGATCCCCTACAGCGTGGCCGTGACCGTGGAGTCGTGGCAAGAGCGGCCCGAGGCCGATCTCGTGGTGATCCACGCCACGATCCACGTGGAGCGGCCGAGCCAGAAGGGCATCGTGATCGGCAAGGGGGGTCGGCTGATCAAGGAGGTGGGCCGCCGTGCGCGGCTCGATCTGGAGGCCCTTCTCGGGGCCCGGGTGTTCCTGGATCTCCACGTCACCGTGGACCGGAACTGGACCAAGGATCCCCGGGCGCTGCGGCGGTTCGGCTATGAGGTGCGCGGATGAGCCTGGTGGCGATCGTGGGCCGGCCCAACGTGGGCAAGTCCACCCTGTTCAACCGCCTGGTGGGCCGACGGGTGGCCATCGTGGAGGACGTGCCGGGGGTGACCCGCGACCGCCGGTACGCCCCGGTCGAATGGGGTGACCGGCGGGTCACGCTGGTGGACACCGGGGGCCTCGCCCCGGAACCGGCCGACGAGGTGGAGGACGGGATGACCCGGCAGGCCCTCCAGGCCGTGGAGGAGGCGGACCTCATCCTGTTCGTCACCGATGCCCACGAGGGGGTGCTGCCGGCCGACGAGGAGATCGCCCAGGTCCTCCGGCGGCGCAGCAAGGACGTGCTTCTAGTGGTGAACAAGGTGGACGGGCCCCGGTGGGAGGCCGCGGCCGCCGAGTTCTACGCCCTCGGGTTTGACGCCGTGTTCCCGGTGTCGGCCGAGCACGGCCGCGACGTGGACGCCCTCGAGGACGCCCTGCGGGAACGCCTGCCGCCCGCGCCGGAGGAACCCGAACCGGAGGGGGAGTCCGCGGTCCGGGTGGCCGTGCTGGGCCGGCCCAACGTGGGGAAGAGCTCGCTGGTGAACCGGCTCGTGGGCCGGGAGCGGGTGGTGGTGAGCGCCCGGGCGGGGACCACCCGGGATCCCATCGACACCCTGGTCCGGCACGAAGGACGGCCATATCTGCTCATCGACACGGCGGGAATCCGGCGGAAAAGCAAGGTGGAGCAGGGGGTCGAGCGATGGAGCGTGGTCCGGGCCCTCAAGACCATCGACCGGGCCGAGGTGTGCCTCGTGCTCCTCGATGCCACCGAAGGGCTCACCGACCAGGACGCCCGCATCCTGAACCTGGTCCTCAAGGGGGGGCGGGCCCTGGGAGTCGTGCTCAACAAATGGGACCTGGTGGAGAAGGACGAAAAGACGTTCGACCGCACGGTGGCGGAGCTCCGCAGCCGGCTCGGGCCCCACGGCCACGTGCCCGTGGTGAGCCTGTCGGCCCTGACCGGCCAGCGGGTGCACCGGGTGTTCGAGCTCGTGGACCGGCTCCACGGGGAGTGGACTCGCAGGATCCCCACCTCCCAGGTGAACGCGTTCCTGGAGGCGGCGATTCGGGAGCTCCCGCCGCCGGTCCAGGTGGGCAAGCGCACCCGCATCTACTACATGACCCAGGTGGACACCGCGCCGCCCACGTTTGCCGCGTTCACGAGCTTTCCGGAGGGGATCACCGAGTCGTACCGGCGGTACCTGGTGAACCGCCTGCGGGAGACTTTTGGATTCGAAGGGGTGCCCGTGCGGCTGGAGTTCCGACGCCGGTCCCGCCCCGGGGAGGAGACGAGATGACCGAAGCGCAAGGGGTCCCGATCGAAGATCTTCGTGTCCGGGTGTCCCGGCTCCAGCGGGGCATGGCCCGCCAGGGGCTCGGAGGCGCCCTGCTCCTGGCGAACGCCTCGAGGTACTGGGCCTCCGGCACCATGCAGGCCGGGGCGGTCGTCGTGGCCGCCTCGGGGGATCCGGTGGTGTTCTGCCGGAAGGACGCCGAACGGGCCCGCCGGGAAACCCCGTGCCGGGTGGTCGAGCTGGAGAGCCAGCGGGCGCTGCCATCGGCCATCCGGGAGGCGCTGGGGGAGATCCCCCAGCCCCTGGGGCTCGAGCTGGACGTCCTGCCGGTGAACCAGTTCCGGCGGTTCGAGGCCCTCCTCGAGGGGGTGGACCTCGCCGACGTCTCGGGGCCCCTCTCGCTGGCCCGGGCCGTCAAGACGCGGTGGGAGATCGAGCGCATCCGGGGCGCCGCCCGGGTGGTGGCCGAGGCCGTGGCGGCTGTGCCCGGGCTCCTTCGTCCCGGGATCCCGGAGGTCGAGTTGGCCGCGGCCGTCGAGTACGAACTGCGCCGACGGGGGCACGGGGGGCTCCTGCGGATGCGGGGCTTCAACCAGGAGATCTTCTACGGGCACGTGATGGCCGGGCCCACGGCCGCCGAGCCGTCGTTCCTCGACGCGCCCACGGGCGGAGCCGGGCTCGGGGCCGCCCTTCCCCAGGGGGCGAGCCCCCGGCCCATCGGGCCCGGGGAACCGATCACCGTGGACCTGGTGGGGAACAACCAGGGGTACCTGTGCGACCAGACCCGCATCTTCTGCTTGGGCGAGCCCCCCGAAACCGTAACCCGGGCGTTCGCGGCCGCCTGCGCGGTCCAGGACGCCGTGACGGCGATGGCCCGGCCCGGGGTGACGGGGGACGACCTCTACCGGGTCGCCCGGGCGAAGGCCGACGACGCCCCCTTCGCCCGAACCTTCCTGGGGCACCGCAACCCGGTCACGTTCGTGGGCCACGGCATCGGGCTCGAGGTGGATGAACCGCCGTTCTTGGCCCGGGGCTTCCGGGTGCCCCTGGAGGAGGGTATGGTGTTTGCGTTGGAGCCCAAATTCGTGATCCCGGGCGTGGGGGCCGTGGGGGTCGAGGACACGTTTCGGGTCACCGCGACGGGGGTGGAACCGCTCACCGTTTCTCCCAGGGAGTTGATCCGGGTGTAGGGAGGTCCGCGATGCCGGGGACGACGGGGAACCCGGGAGGGGCGCCGTGAAGGGGGGATGGAGCGCGGCCCGCCTGCGGCAGTGGTGGTGGATCGCCTTCGTCCTCGGCACCCTCATGATCAACTACCCGTTCCTCATGATCTTCGACCGGCCCGTGACCGTGGGCCGGATCCCCCTCCTGTTCCTCTACCTCATGGGCGGGTGGGCCGTGAGCATCGCGGCCATCGCCCTTTACGCCCACCTCCTGCGCCGGGTCGGCCCCCCGGAGGACGGTTCCTGAGATGCCGCTCACGTGGGGGTGGGTTGCGTCGATCGCGTTTGCGTACCTCCTGCTTCTGTTCGGGGTGGCCTACTGGGCCGAGCGGCGCAAAGACCGGGGCCGGAGCATCATCTCCAACCCCCTGGTCTACGCCCTCTCGACCGCCGTCTACTGCACCTCCTGGACCTTCTACGGGAGCGTCGGGCGGGCCACGGTTTCGGGGTTTCAGTTCCTGGCCGTGTACCTCGGGCCCACCCTGATCGCGTTCTCCTGGTGGACCCTGCTCCGGAAACTCGTGCGGGTGTCCCGGGAGAACCACATCACCTCGCTCTCCGACCTGGTGGCGTCCCGGTACGGAAAGAGCGGGCGGCTGGGCGCCCTGGTCACCGTGATGATCCTTGTGGGGAACACCCCCTATATCGGGCTCCAGCTCAAGGCCATCTCCACGACCTTTGAGATTCTGACCCAGGTGTCCCCCGAGACCCCGTTTCGGATCGTGGGCCACCCCGAGTGGTTCGTACAGGACACGGCGTTCGCGGTGGCCCTCGTCCTGGGCGTGTTCGGCGGCATGTTCGGGGCCCGGAGGTTGGACCCCTCGGAACGCCACGAGGGGATGGTGGCGGCCGTGGCCCTCGAGAGCGTGGTGAAGCTCGCCGCGCTCCTCACCGTGGGCGGCTTCGTCACGTGGGGGCTCTTCTCCGGGTTCTCCGACATCTTCGCCCAGATCGCTGACCACGAGTTCTTCTCCCACCTGCTGACCCTGGGGGCCGCGCCCGGGCGTTCCTACTCCACCTGGTTCACCCTGCTCGTGCTCTCGGCCTGCTCCGTTATGCTGCTGCCCCGGCAGTTCCACGTCATGGTCGTGGAGAACTGCAAGGAGGAGCACATCCGCCACGCCATGTGGCTCTTTCCCCTGTATCTCTTTCTGATCAACCTGTTCGTCGCCCCGATCGCGTTCGGGGGGCTCCTACTCTTCCAGAGCCCGGCGCTCGCCGACACCTTCGTCCTGCGGATCCCCCTGCGCACGGGGCACAACCTCCTGGCCCTGGCCGCGTTCCTCGGGGGGCTTTCTGCGGCCACCGGGATGGTGGTGGTCTCCTCGGTGGCCATCTCTACCATGGTCCTCAACAACCTCGTCGTCCCGGTGCTCCTGCGGGTGGGCTGGCCGCGGCGCATGGCGCCCCTGCTGCTCCACTGCAAGCGGGCCATCATCGTGGGGGTGATCCTCCTGGGGTACGCGTACTACCGGCTGCTGGGCGAGCGGTTCATGCTGGTGGACATCGGGCTTTTGTCCTTCGCCTCGGCGGCGCAGCTCGCCCCGGCTGTGCTGGGGGGGCTCTACTGGCGGCCGGCGACCGGCCGGGGCGCCGCGGCCGGGTTGCTGGCCGGGTTTGCCTCGTGGCTCTACTTCTTCCTCACCCCGTCCCTGGCAAAGGCCGGCTGGATCCCCCTGTCGGTGCTCCGGGACGGCCCCTGGGGGATCCGGATCCTCCGGCCCGACGCGTTTCTGGGTCTGGAGGGACTGGATCTCTGGAGCCACGGCCTGTTCTGGTCCCTGCTCCTGAACGCCGTGGCGTTCCTGGCCGTGAGCCTGCTCACCCGGCCATCCCGGGCCGAACAGGAGCAGATCCCCCGGTTCCTGGACGCCATGGGGCCCGCTCCCCGGGCGCGGCCCGATCTGCGAATGGCCCGGGCCCCGTCGGTGGGCGAGTTCGAGGAGCTCCTGGCCAAGTTCCTCGGGGCCGCGAAGGCCCGGCAGCGGCTCGGGGAGTTTTTCGGGGACTCGGGGTACGACCGCAAGGCCGTTCTTTCGGACGACCGGATGCTCGAGCTCCAGGCCCACGTGGAGCGGAGCCTCGCGGGGGCCCTGGGTCCGGTGGCCGCAAGCCGAGTGGTCCAGCGGTATCTGGATCTCAAGGGCACGACCCTGGAGGAGATCTTCGACGTGTTCGGCGCGGTCTCCCTGAGCCTCGAAGAGAGCCGCGAGGAACTCCAGGCCCGGGTGCGCGAGCTCTCGGTTCTTTTCGAGGCGTCGAAGCGGGTCGCGGCCACCCTGGACGAAGACGAGGCGATCCGGGCCGTGCTCGACCTGGTGGGCTCCGAGTTCGGCATGGATCGCCGGGCGGTGTTCCTGGTGCGGGACGGAAGGCTCCACCCGGCCCGGGCCGAGGGGTTTCCCCAGCAGTATCTTTCCGCGATTTCTCGTGGATCCCGGCGGCCCTCGTACGTGGTCCAGGCGCTCGGGGACCGGCGGACCGTGTTCCTGTCGGACTCCGCCCTGGCGCCCCAGCCCCTTCCCCTGGAGGTCACGGCGGATCCCGGGCTTCTTTCGTTGATCGCCACGCCCATCGTACATGAACACCAGGTGATCGGGGTGCTGGTGGCCGGAAGCAGCCGGCGAAAGGGCTATTTCTCCGAGAAGTTCGTGGAGGCGTTCGAGGCCCTGGCGACCGAGCTCGCGCTCGCCCTCGCCAACGCCCGGCTCTACGAGGAGATCCGGGAGCTCAACCGCACCCTCGAGGAGAAGGTCCGGGAGCGGACCCGGGAACTCGAGGAGGCGAACCGCAACTTGCAGGAACTCGACCGGTTGAAAAGCGAGTTTCTGGCCAACATGAGCCACGAACTCCGGACCCCGATGAACTCGATCCTCGGGTACACCCAGCTCGTTCTCGACGAGGTGGACGGGCCGCTCACGGACGAGCAGCGCAAGAGCCTGGAACGGGTCGAGAAGAACGCCCGGCATCTCTTGAAGCTGATCAACGATATCCTGGATCTCTCGAAGATCGAGGCCGGCCGGATGGAGTTGGAACTCCACCGGTTCGACCTGGGGTCGTTGGCCGAGGAGGTGGCCGAGGACCAACGCACCATGGCCGAGGCGAAGAACCTGCGGCTCGTGGTGCGCCGGGAGGAGGGCGACCTCAGGGTCGTGGCCGACCCGAACAAGATTCGGGAAGTGTTGAACAACCTTGTGAACAATGCTATCAAGTTCACGGACGCGGGCCGGGTCACGATCCGGGTGCGGCCGGAACCGCGTGCCACCGACGGCGTGGCCGTCGATGTGGAGGACACGGGGATCGGCATCCCCGAGGACGGTCTCGCGGTGATCTTCGAGGCGTTCAAACAGCTCGACGGGTCCACCACCCGTGCCCACGGCGGCACGGGGCTCGGGCTGAGCATTGCGAAGCGCCTGGTGGAGCTCCACGGCGGGGAGATCACGGTGGTGAGCCGGGTGGGCGAGGGAAGTTGTTTCACGGTGTGGCTCCCACGGGAAGGACCGGAGGCGACGCCGCGGCCGGGCGCGGAAACGGGCGAGACCTGCCGCCCCTAGGCGGGGCCGCCCGCAGGAACCAACCGGGTTCCACGGGGTCGGAAGCGGCGGGAGTGGGGGCTCCCGGCGGCGATCCGGGCTTCCAGGCCTGCGGGGATCAGCCGTCGCGGCTCGGACGACCATTCCCCCAGGGGCTGGCCGGGGGAACCGTCCGGAATCGAAGGGGGAGGTGGGGGTTGTCGACCCGAGGCCTTCGAGGGGCGCACCTCGCCCCCGACGCCTCCCTCCACCCGTCGGAGTGATGGTCTGCCGGCTTTCTTCCGCAAGGTTGCCCCGCGCCGGTGCCCACGGGTTGGGCTGGCCGACGCCGGCCATGTTGTTACGGTTTCCAGCCCCCAAACCGCCAAGCGACTGCGCCGCCTTGGCGGGAAGTGAAGGATTCGAGTGGCCCCGAAGATTCTGGTGGTAGAGGACAACGTCGACAACCGGGACCTCTTGGTCAAGGTGCTCTCCCGCCACGGGTACGAGGTGGTGGAGGCCACGTCGGGGGAAGAGGCCCTCGAACTGGCCCCCAGGGTCCGTCCGGACCTCGTCCTCATGGACATCAGCCTCGGGGGGATGGACGGGCTCGAGGCCACCCGGAGGCTCAAGGCGCTGCCGGGGGTTGCCGGGGTTCCGGTGGTGGCGATCACGGCCTACGCCATGGTGGGCGACCGGGAACGGGCCCTGGAGGCCGGATGCGACGGGTACATCGCGAAACCCGTGGACGTGCGCGCCCTCCCCGACCAGGTCGCCGATTTTCTCCGGAAGGGGGAAGCGCGCTAAGGGGCCGGGAGGGCCCGCGGCCTCGCCCCACGGGGCCTTGCAACGGGAACGGGACATTCCGAGGGCCGGGGCCGCTGGGGGAGCGGCGATTTCCAGGGCGATGAGGAGACGACCGTGACCACGGCGCCGAAGATCCTGGTGGTGGACGACAACATCGACAACGTGGAACTGCTGGTCAAGCGGCTCCGCGCCGCCGGGTACCGCACCTGCGAGGCGTACGACGGGGAACAGGCCCTCGAAAAGGTGGCGGCGGAGGATCCGGACCTCGTGATCCTCGACGTCATGATGCCCAAGCTCGACGGCTACGGGGTGTGCGAGCGGCTGAAAACCTCCGACGCCACCCGGTCGATCCCGGTGCTGATGCTCACGGCGAAGCGGGAGGTCCCCGACAAGATCCGGGGGCTCGACATCGGGGCCGACGACTACATCACAAAGCCGTTCAACCCCCAGGAGCTCATGGCCCGGGTTAAGAGCCTCCTCCAGCGCCGGTTCTCGGAAGAGCGACGCCTCACCGAGGAGCGGCTCGATGCCCTGGGGCAGATGGCGGAGGGGGTGGCCCACGAGGTCCGAAACCCCATGGTGGCGATCGGCGGGTTCGCCCGCCGCATCCGGGACAAACTGCCCGAGGATAGCCCGCTGAGGGACTACGCGGAACGGATTCTCCAGGAGGTGAAGCGGCTGGAGTCGATGGTCGAGGAGATCGTCCGGTTCAAGACCCTGATGATCTCCCCGTACCAGAGCGTGGACCTGCGGCAACTGGCCGACGAGGTGCTCGACCGCTATGCGGGTACCCTCGAGGAGGCGGGGTTGCGGCTGGAGCGGGACTACGGGGAGGTGGGGGCGATCCAGGGGGACCCCCAGAATCTCCGGCTCGCGCTGGAGAACCTCCTCCAGAACGCCATCGAGGCCACCCCACCGGGGGGCACGATCTCGGTCCGATTGGAGGACCTGGGCGACCGGGTGCGGCTCGTGGTGGCCGATACGGGCCGCGGGATTCCCAAGGACCAGATCGCCAACGTCTTCGACCCGTTCTACACCACGAAGACCGCAGGGGCCGGTATGGGGCTCACCATGGTCCACCGGATCGTCACGCGCCACGGCGGTGCGGTGGACATCGAGAGCCAGGTGGGCCGCGGAACCGCGGTGCACCTGGTGCTGCCCAAGCGCCAGCCCAACGGGATCTGAGGAAGGAAGCGGCCGTGTCCCATGGGCCGGAAGCGGTCCCCTGGCTCGACGCGTTCCTCGAGCACCTGGCGGTGGAGCGGGGCGTGAGCCCCCGCACGCTGGACGCCTACGGCCGCGATCTTCGACGGTTTGCCGCGTATCTGGGATCCCGGGCGTCCGACCTCGGCCGGGTGCGGGGGGCCGACATCCTCGGGTTTTTGCGGGCCGAGAAGGGCAGGGGGGTGTCGAGCCGGACACTGGCCCGCCGGATGTCGGCCCTGCGGGGGGTGTTCCGGTTCCTCGTGCGCGAAGGAGTTCTCTCCGCGGACCCCTTCACCCGCCTGGAGTCCCCCCGGGTCTGGAAAACCCTCCCCCACACCCTGTCGGCCGACGAGGCGGCGGCGCTCGCCGAGGGCCCCCCCGGGGACTCGGCCCAGGCCCTGCGGGACCGCGCGATCCTGGAACTCCTGTACGGCTCCGGGCTACGGGTTTCGGAGTTGTGCGATCTCACCTTCGACCAGATCGACCTCTCCGTGGGATACGTGCGCCTCCTGGGGAAGGGCAGCAAGGAGCGGGTCGTCCCCCTGGGCGAGCGGGCGGCCGAGGCCCTGGGGGCGTACCTGGAGCGGGGGCGGCCTCGGCTCGCCAAGCCCGGCGTTCGCACGAACCACGTGTTCCTGAACCGATTCGGCCGGCGGATCTCGCGCCAGTCGGTGTGGTCGCTGGTGAAGCGGCGGTGCCGGGAACTGGGGCTTCCCGCCTCCACGAGCCCCCATACCCTGCGGCACTCGTTCGCCACCCATCTCCTGGAGGGCGGTGCGGACCTGCGGAGCGTCCAGATGATGCTCGGCCACGCCGACCTCTCCACCACCCAGATCTACACCCACGTCACCCGCAAGCGGCTGGCCGATCTCGTGCGCCGCCACCATCCGCGGCGCTGAGCGCCGGGAGCGCCGGAGCCCGTGGACCTCATCACCACCCACATCAACGCCGATTTCGACAGCCTCGGGGCCATGGTGGCGGCGAAACGCCTGTACCCCGACGCCGTGTTGGCCTTTTCGGGGAGCCAGGAGCGAAGCCTCCGGCAGTTCCTCCTGGAGAGCGCCCTGTACGCCATGGACCTCCGGAAGGCCCGCCATGTGGACCTCTCCGCCGTTCGCCGGCTCGTGCTCGTGGACGTGTCCCAGCCCGACCGGATCGGGCGGTTCGCCGAGCTGCTGGACCGCCCCGACGTGGAGGTCCACGTGTACGACCACCACCCGGACCCGGACAGGGCCATCCGGGCCCGGGTGCGGCACATCGAGCCGGTGGGCGCGGCCACGACCCTCCTCGTGGAGATCCTGCGGGAGCGACGTCTACCGATCACCCCCGAGGAGGCCACGGCCATGCTGCTGGGGATCTACGAAGACACGGGCGGGCTCGTGTTCGCCACCACGACCCCCCGGGACCTGGAGGCGGCGGCCTATCTCCTGGGGCAGGGGGGCGACCTGAACATCGTGTCCTCGTTTCTGACCCCGGACCTCAGCCTGGAGCAGGTGCGGCTCTTGGAGGCGCTCCTTCGAAACCAGACCGTTCACCGCATCTACGGCGTGGACGTCACCGTGACCGAGGCGAGCGCCGATCACTACGTGGGGGACGTCGCCTTCCTCATCCACAAGGTCCGGGACATGGAGAACCTGGACGTGGTCGTGGCCGCGGTGCGGCTGGGGGACCAGGTGCAGGTGGTGGCCCGGAGCCGCATCCCCACCCAGGTGGACGTGGGCGCCCTGGCCCGGGCTTTGGGGGGAGGGGGCCATCCCGAGGCGGCCTCGGCCTCGATCCGGGACGAAACCCTGGTGCAGGTGCGGGAACGGATCCTGGGGCTCCTGCCCAAGATCGTGCGCCCGCCGGTCACGGCGCGGGACATCGCGAGCGCCCCCGTGAAGTTCGTGCGCTCGGGCGCGAAGCTCCGGGAGGTCCAGGAGGCCCTGAACCGGTACCACCTGAACGCCATGCCCGTGCTCGACGACGGGGGGCGGGTCGTGGGGGTGGTGACCCGGATGATCGTGGAGCGCGCCATCCGGCACGGGTTGGCCGAGGCGCCGGTGGGCGACTACATGACAACCGAGGTGGAAACCGTGGGGCCCGACGCTCCCCTGGACGAGGTGCGGCGCCTCGTGGTCCGGGAGAACCACCGGCTGGTGCCGGTGGTGGAGAGGGGAGCCCTCGCCGGGGTGATCACCCGCACGGACCTCCTGCGCTCCCTGACGGCCGAGTTCGGGCCGGTGGACTCCGGCGCCCGGGACCCCCAGGAGCGCGACGTGTCCCGCATGCTCCGGGAGCGGTTGTCGCCGGACGTGCTCGATCGGCTCCGGGAGTTCGGGGCCCTGGCGCGGGAGCGGGGGATGGAGGCGTACCTGGTGGGGGGAGGGGTCCGGGATCTCCTGCTCCGGCGGCCGGTGGAGGATCTCGATCTGGTGGTCGAGGGCGACGGCGTGGCCCTGGCCGAAGAGGCGGCGGAGCGGTGGGGGGCCCGGGTGCGGCCCCACCGGCCGTTCGGCACGGCCAAGCTCGTGTGCCCCGACGGGGTGCGCCTCGACGTGGCCACGGCCCGCACCGAGTATTACGCGCGACCCGGGGCCCTGCCCACCGTGGAGTGGTCGAGCCTCAAGCTGGACCTCTACCGCCGGGATTTCAGCATCAACACCCTGGCCGTTCGGCTCTCCCCCGCCCGGTTCGGCGAGGTGGTGGACTTCTTCGGCGGCCTCCGGGATCTCAAGGAGGGCACCATCCGCGTCCTCCACAACCTGTCGTTCGTGGAGGACCCCACCCGCATCCTCCGGGCCTTACGGTTTCAGCGGCGGTTCGGGTTCCGGCTGGGCCGCCAGACGGAGAAGCTGCTGCGGACCGCGGTCCGGGAGGGGTTCCTCACCGAGGCCCGCGGGAAACGGATGTTCCAGGAGTGGGTCGCCCTTCTCTCGGAGGGGGACGGGGCCGAAAGCCTGGCGCTGGCCGAGGAGCACGGGGTGC
Organism: Deferrisoma sp.; assembly: GCF_054681715.1. Lineage (NCBI taxonomy): Bacteria > Pseudomonadati > Thermodesulfobacteriota > Deferrisomatia > Deferrisomatales > Deferrisomataceae > Deferrisoma > Deferrisoma sp. Next base: position 15,152 of record NZ_BAAHFQ010000009.1, on the reverse strand, counting down.
TCGAGGCCCTCCTCCCCGGGGTCCGGTACGACCCACGGCTCGAGGCGCTGGTGGAGAGGGTGCGGGGGGTCCTGACGTGGTTCCGGCTCCTCTACCGGGAATCGGAGTTGGACGACTGGCGGGTCTACCAATTGGCGCTTCTGGACCCGCTCAAGGAGGGGCAGGCCGAGCAGTGGGTGTTGGCCATGGGCATCGCCCAGGGCGAGGGCCGGCGGCTCCTGGCGGCGAGGGAGGCCGCATACAGGGCCCTGGGGGAGTTGCGAAAGGCCCTGGACCAGGGAAGCGGCGCGGTTCCCGACAGCCGGGTCCACGCGATCCTCCACCCCTGCGGGGACGAGGCGCGCCTGTTCATGATGGCCAAGACCGAGGACGACCGGAAGCGCAGGCTGATCAGCCGGTACTACACCCGGCTCGCGGACGTTCGACCCGTTCTCCAGGGGCGCGACCTCCAGCGCATGGGGATCCCGCCGGGGCCTGTGTACCGGGAGATCCTGGACGGACTCCTGCGGGCCCGGCTGGACGGCGAGGTCCGCACCCGAGCCGACGAAGAGGCCTGGGTCCGGCGGCGCTGGACGGACCGGGGACCGCCCTCGGGGGTTGACGCCGGGAGACGCGGCCGATAGGGTAAACAGCAATCTACCGACCGGACGGTTGAGAGTCGGCGGACAGGTTGGGGAACCAGGGGGAAAGGAGGAGGAGAAACGATGCCTAAGCTCAAGCAGATCTCGGTATTCCTGGAGAACTCGCCCGGGCGGCTCTACGCCGTCACCAAAGCCCTCGGGGACGCCGGCATCAACCTGCGGGCCCTGAGCCTCGTGGACACGGCGGGGTTCGGGGTTCTGCGGCTCCTGGTGTCCGACGTGGCCAAGGCCCGCCGGGTGGTCATGGGGCTCCACCTCCCGGCCCGGGTGGACGAGGTGGTGGCCGTGGAGATCCCGGACAAACCCGGGAGCCTCGCGGCCGTCCTGGCCCCCATCAACCAGGCCGGCATCAACGTGGAGTACATGTACGCGTTTACCGGGTTCTCCTCGGAGAACGCCGTCATGGTGTTCCGGTTCAGCGACAACGACAAAGCCATCCGGGTTCTGAACGAACAGGGCGTGAGGGTTCTCGACGCCGAGGCCTTCGGCATGCTCGAGGGCGCGTAGGCCGCGCGAAAGGAGGAAGCCATGGGAGGATCTGCGGACTTTAGCCCGACCCGTTTTGCCGTGATCGGCGCCGGCCCGGTGGGGAGCGTGGTGGCCGGGCACCTGGCGGCCAAGGGCTTCGAGGTGACCCTGTGCGACATCGTCGAGGACCTTCTCCGTCCGGCCCTGGATCCGGGGATCGAGATCGAGGGGGCCGACTCGCTTTCGGGCGCCAAGGTGACCCGGGTCACGACCCACGTGGACGAACTGGGGGACTTCGACCCCGAGGTGATCTTCGTGACCACGAAGGCCACGGCCCTTCCGCTCCTGGCCTCGGCGATCCAGGGGTTCCACCGGGAGGGCATGTACGTGGTGAGCTGGCAAAACGGGATCGACACGGAGCTCGTGCTGGCCGAGGCCCTGGGCCGGCCCTGGGTCATGCGGGCGGTGGTGAACATGGGGGTGGGACTCGCGGGCCCCGGAAGGGTGCACATGGCCTTTCACCACCCGCCCCACTACGTGCAGGAGCTCGACCCGGCGGGCCGGGCGGCGGCCGAGGGGGTCGCCCAAGCGCTGACGGCGGCGGGGCTTCCCACGGAGCACACGGACCAGCTCGTCAGCATGGTGTGGCGAAAGACGATCATGAACGCCTCGATGAACCCCGTGTGCGCGCTGACCGGCATGACCATGGCCCAGGCCATGCAGGACCCGTTCGTGGCCGGCATCGTGGACCAACTCGTGAAGGAGGGGATCCAGGTGGCCCGGGCCAACGAGATCTCCCTGGGCTGGGACTACTACCGGTACTGCATGAACTACCTGCGCTCCGCGGGCAACCACAAGCCCTCGATGCTAATGGACGTGGAGGCCAAGCGCCGCACCGAGATCGACTACATCAACGGGAAGATCGTGGAGTACGGTGAGATGGCGGGCATCCCCACCCCGTACAACCAAATGATCCAGGCCCTCGTAAAGGGCAGGGAGGAGACGCTCCGGTAGGGGGATCGGCCTCCGCGGCGAGGCGTCGGCGGCCCCGCTTTCCGAGACGGAGGGCGGGGCCGCACTGCGTCGGCACCCTTGCGCCGGGGGCCCCGGTTCGCGATGATGGGCCGGGTTCGGGGTTTGAGCCTACATGCGAGGATTGAACCATGTCGCGCGCGCTTCTCGCCCTATGGATGGCGCTTGTGGGCGGGCTCTCGGCGCTCCAGCCCTCGGTGAACGCCCGGCTGGCCGACCGGGTCGGCGGGTTTCTGCCGAGCGCGCTGGTGTCGTTTTCGGTGGGGGCTCTGGCGCTGTTGGCCCTGGTGACGGCGTCGGGCCGGCTGCCCCGGCTCTGGGGCCTTGCCGACGCCCGGTGGTGGGAGCTCACCGGAGGGCTGATCGGCGCCGTGTACGTGGCGAGCACCATCGTGGTGTTCCCCCGGCTGGGGACCGCGGCGGGCATGGCCTCGGTGATCGCCGCCCAACTCGTGGCCGGGTTGCTCCTCGACCGGGCCGGGGCGTTCGGGTTCGAGCGGATCCCCCTGGGGCCCTCCCGGCTCGTGGGGGTGGGGCTCCTGATCCTGGGCACCGTGCTGGTTCTGCGGAAGGGCTGAAACGAAACCGAGAGATACGAATACCTTCGAAAGTATTGACTGAGGCGGGTGGGGGGCCGGCTTCCGGCGGTGCGTGAGTGCGGCATCCGGCCACTGTAGGAGCCACGCCCAGCGCTCCGGCAGGCCCCACGCCCCGAAGCGCTTCTATTTGACCCCCGGAGTGATAGTAGAGGATCGACCCATGGGGCACCGGGTCACCGTGTTCAAACCGTACCCCCTGGTACCGGGTCAGAAGATCCGGATCGAGGGGGGACCCCGGTCGGGGGACTGGGAGGTGGTGGAGGTGGGCGACCGGAAAATGAGGCTTCGCTGCCCCGTGTCGGGCAAGGAGGTGGAGTGGGACCGGTTCGCCTGCTTCGTGGAGGAGCGCCCGGACGCGGAGTGGCCCCGGCGGGACGGGTAGCGGGGAGCTCCGTGGCGGTCCGCCTCCCACGACGGGCGGGAGCGGCCCTTGGGCGACGGTCCCGGCCGAAGACCTTTTTAACTTCGGTCCACCGTCTCCGGTCTCGCGGTCGTCGGTGCCGTGGTCCAGACGGCCGCGGCGCACCGTGTGGCCGAGGCGGAAGTTATTGTTTTGCAAACAGGCCGCGCCCCGCGCGGCTTACGGGAGCTTCCAAGTAACTTCGGCTAGGCGGCTGGGCGGCTCGGCAGCTAGGCGGCTAAGAACCTTCGGGAATCCGGCGTCATCGCGTCGGCCAACCCGTGGGAGCGGCTGCCGTATCAGGGGCCGGAATTCAGAAGTCGGAGGTCAGAGACCCGCCTGGCCTCTGTCGTCTGTCTTCTGGCCCCTGGCACGGTCGTCGGTGCCGTGGTCCAGACGGCCGCGGCGCACCGTGTGGCCGTGGCGGAAGTTATTGTTTTTGCAAACGGGCCGCGGCCTACGGGAGCTTCCAAAGCGATCCGGGCGCGGTGGGGGCGCGGCGAGGCAAGGGGCCGCACCCGGCTCTCCACCAGCCCCCCGCCCGCGGGTTTCCGCTAAACCGCCGGGAATCTGACAATACTTCCGTTGGTTCCAATAGCTTTCGAGCCTCCTAATGCTCCGGCGGCTCAATCGGCACGCCCGGAAGCGGGCCCCATGCCCGCGTGATCTCCTCGCGCGCCTCTCTTGGCGCCGGGGGAATCCCGTCCCAGCGTTCCAGCCGGCTTGACGCCGCCGCCGGTTCCGGGCGATTCTCCGCGGCACCCGCCGTGCGCCGAAACCATCCTGGAACTCGAAGGGGAAACCGTGTCGAAGCGAATCTGGCTGGCCGTTCTTCTCGCCGCCCTGGCGGCCTGCACCCAGGGATCCCAGGAATCCGAGAAACCTGAAGCCCCCAAGGAGCCGCAGGCCCAGGTCGATCTCTCGCCCGCCTACGGCGACACCTTCGTGGACGCCTCGATCGGCGACGCCTCCACCCTGATCCCGATCCTCGCCACCGACTCCGCCTCCCATTCCGTGGCGGGCCTCATCTACAACGGGCTCGTGAAATACGACGGGGAGTACAACGTGGTGGGGGACCTCGCCGAGTCCTGGGAGGTGAGCGAGGACAACCTCACGATCACCTTCTATCTCAAGAAGGGGGTGCGATTCCACGACGGCGCCCCCCTCACGGCCCGGGACGTGGAGTTCACCTACCGGGTCACCATGGACCCGAATACGCTCACGGCCTACCGGGGCGATTTCGAACCGGTGGACTCGGTGGAGGTGCTGGACGACCACACCCTGCGGGTGCGCTACAAGGAGCCCTTCGCCCCGGCCCTGATCTCCTGGGGCGCGGCCGTGCTGCCGCGGCACCTCCTGGAAGGGAAGGACATCAACACCTCGGAACTGGGGCGGCATCCCGTGGGGACGGGCCCGTTCCGGTTCGTGGAGTGGACCACGGGCCAGCGCATCGTGCTGGAGCGCAACCCCGACTACTTCGACGTGGATCCCGACACCGGGATGCGCCTTCCCTATTTCGATCGGTACGTGTTCCGGATCATCCCGGACCTCGGGGTGCAGTTCAACGAGCTTCTGGCCGGGAAGATCGACATGATGGGGTTGAAGCCCCTCCAGTGGGTGCGCCAAACCGATTCGGAGCGGTTCCGGTCGCAGTACAACAAGTACAAATACCTGGCCAACGCGTACACGTATTTAGGTTACAACCTCGAAAAGCCGATGTTTCAGGACGTACGGGTGCGCCGGGCGCTCACCCACGCGATCGACAAGAACGAGATCGTGGAGGGCGTGCTCCTGGGCCTCGGGGTGCCGGCCACCGGCCCCTACAAGCCGGGCACCTGGGTGTACAATCCGGACGTTCCCAAGTACCCCTACGATCCGGAGAGAGCCAAGGCGCTGCTGGCCGAGGCCGGCTGGACCGACACCGACGGCGACGGGGTGCTCGACAAGGACGGGCGGCCGTTTCGGTTCACCGTGCTGACAAACCAGGGGAACGACCAACGGCTCAAAACGGCCGAGATCATCCAGCAGCGGCTCAAGGCCGTGGGGGTGGAGATCGAGATCCGGGTGCTCGAGTGGGCCGCGTTCATCAACGAGTTCGTGAAGCCCGGGAAGTTCGACGCCGTGATCTTGGGGTGGACGATCACCCAGGACCCGGATCTCTACGACGTGTGGCACTCGTCGAAGGCGGTGCCGGGCGGGCTCAACCACACCCACTACCGCAACCCGGAGGTGGACGACCTGTTGGTGCGGGCCCGCAAGACCTTCGATCGGGAGGAGCGAAAGCGGCTCTACGACCGGTTCCAGGAGATCCTGGCCGAGGATCAGCCGTACACGTTTCTGTACGTGCCCTACGCCCTGGTGGCCGTGTCGAACCGGGTGCACGGCATCCGACCGGCCCCGGCGGGCATCACCTATAACTTCGAGCGCTGGTACGTGCCCAAGGCCCTCCAGCGCCACACGGAGACGCCCTGATCCATGCTCGCGTACGTGGCCAAGCGGGTCGCGTTCATGGTCCCCATGCTCCTGGGGATCACGGTGATCTCGTTTGCGCTGATGCACATGGCCCCGGGGTCCCCGACCGAACTCTACACCGAGCTCAACCCGAAGGTGGGGGCCGAGTTTCGGGAGCGGTTCGAGCGATATTACGGGCTCGACAAGCCGCTTCCCGTGCAGTATGTGACCTGGCTCAGCCGGGTGGTGCGGCTGGACCTCGGGGTGAGTTTCAGCCCCGACAAGCGGCCCGTGTGGGACAAGATCCGGGAGCGTCTGCCGATCACGATCCTGATCAACCTCCTGAGCCTCGTGGTGATCCTGGCCTCGGCCGTGCCCCTCGGGGTGCTTTCGGCGGTGCGAAGGGGGAGCCGGTTCGACCGGACGACAACGGTTCTGGTGTTTGCCGGGTTTTCGATCCCGAGTTTCTGGCTCGCGCTCCTCCTCATGAAATGGCTGGGGGTGGATTTGGGGTGGCTGCCCATCTCGGGGCTCGAGTCCTTGGGGGCCGACCGGCTGCCGCCTTTGGCGCGGTTCTGGGACCGGGTGCAGCACCTCATCCTGCCGGTGTTCGTCTCGGCCGTGGGGGGGCTTGCCGGGATCAGCCGGTACATGCGCGGGTCCATGCTGGAGGTGGTACGGCAGGATTACATCACCGCCGCCCGGGCCAAGGGGCTGCCCGAGTGGCGCGTGATCTACCTGCACGCCCTCCGGAACAGCCTTCTGCCCATCGTGACCCTGATGGGGTTCTGGATCCCGGCGCTGATCGGGGGGAGTGTGATTTTCGAGACCATCTTCGCCATTCCGGGGATGGGACAGCTCTTCTATCAAAGCGTGATGGCCCGGGACTACCCCGTGATCCAGGGGATTTTGCTCCTGGGAAGCGGGCTCACCCTGGTGGGGAACCTCGTGGCCGACCTGACCTACGCCCTGGTGGATCCCCGCATCCGGTTCGGCCGGGGGTAGAAAGGGGAAGACGGTGCCTCCTCGACGCAGACGCCTCGGCGAGATCCTGATGGACGCCGGCCTCATCACCGAGACCCAGCTCCAGGCGGCCCTGAGCAGCCAGAAAACCTGGGGCGGGAAGCTGGGCTCCACCTTGGTGCGCATGGGGTTCGTAAAGGAGGAGGACATCCTGCGGTGCCTCTCGGCGCAGCTTCGGCTTCCGGCCGTGGACTTCCGCAAGGTCCGCATCTCCCCCCGGGCCCTGGCCGCCGTACCCCTGCGGATCGCCGAGAAGTACCACGTGATCCCGGTGGCCCTGAAGGAGGAGTCGGGGAAGAAGTCGGTGATCCTGGCCATGGCCGATCCCACGAACCTGGACGCCATCAGCGAGATCGAGTTCCAGACCGGGGTGAACGTGCGGCCGGTGGTGGCCACCGAGTCGGGCATCACCCGGGCCATCAACTACTACTACCGCAAGCAGGGGCCCGACCCGGCCGGAGGAGGCCCACCGAGGCCGGGGCCCGTGACCCCCACCGCGGCCCCGCCCGCCGCCGAACCCGAGGAGGAGATGGTGATCCTCCAGAAGGGGGAGGAACGGCGGGTCGGTTCGCTCGACGGTTTGGACGCGAAGGACCTCCTCGAACTCCTCCTTCGGGTGCTCGAGAAGAAGGGCGTCGTCACCCGGGAGGAACTCCTGGCCGCCCTGCGCTCGGAGTGATGGGGAAGCCGACCCACGTGGGCCCGTGGCGGACCCTATGGCTCCGCCTCCGGCGGAACCGCCAGGCCATGGCGGGGCTTGTCATCGTTTCGGCCCTGGCCGTGGTGGCCGTGCTCCACCCGTGGCTCGCCCCCTACGACCCCGCCCAGGTGGACATCCGGCACATCCTGGAGCCCCCGAGCAGCCGCCACTGGTTCGGCACCGACGAACTCGGACGCGACGTGCTCTCGCGGCTTCTCTACGGCGCCCCCATCAGCCTCCTCGTGGGGTTCGTGGCCGTGGGCATCGCCGTGGCCATCGGCACCGTGCTGGGCTGCACCGCCGGCTACTACGGCGGGTGGTGGGACAGCCTGGTGATGCGCTTCGTGGACCTCATGCAGTCGATCCCCACGTTTTTCCTGATCCTTTCGGCCATCGCGTTTTTGAAGCCCTCGATCTGGCTCATCATGGTGATCATCGGGGCCACCGGCTGGATGGGCGTGTGCCGGTTGGTGCGGGCCGAGGTGCTGAGCCTCAAGAACCGGGAGTTCGTGCTGGCGGCCCGGGTGCAGGGCGCGGGGGATGCCCGGATCCTGTTCCGGCACCTGCTCCCCAACGCCATGGTGCCGGTGCTCGTGTCCGCGACCCTGGGCATCGCCGGGGCGATCCTGGTGGAGTCGAGCCTGTCGTTCCTGGGCCTCGGGGTGCAGCCGCCCCAGCCCTCCTGGGGAAACATGCTGGCCCAGGCCCGGGACAACCTGGAGGGGGGGTGGTGGGTCACCGTGTTTCCCGGGATGGCGATTTTCTTGACGGTGCTGGGCTATAACCTTCTGGGCGAGGGCCTGCGCGACGCCCTGGACCCGAAGATCAACGACTGACCCGCGCCGGCAGAGCCATAGGAGCGTTCGTTGCCCCATCTTCTCGAGGTGGAGAACTTACGGGTTTCGTTCCACACCCGCGCCGGCGAGGTGCCGGCCGTGCGGGGCCTGGACCTGACCGTGGGCCACGGCGAGGCCGTGGGGCTCGTGGGCGAGTCGGGGTGTGGCAAGAGCGTGACCGCGCTGAGCCTCATGGGCCTCGTGCCGGATCCCGGCCGGATCGAGGCGGGTTCCATCCGGCTGGAGGGAAGGGAACTGGTGGGGCTTCCGGACGAGGAGTACCGCAGAATCCGAGGCCGGCAAATCGGCATGGTGTTCCAGGAGCCCATGACCAGCCTGAACCCGGTGTTCACCGTGGGGTTCCAGGTGGCCGAGGCCCTGACGACCCATTTCGACCTGCCGCGCGACGAGGTGCGGCGCCGGTGCGTGGAACTTCTTACCGAGGTGGGCATCCCCGCTCCCGAGGACCGGCTCCGCGCTTACCCGGCCCAGCTTTCGGGGGGGCTGCGCCAGCGGGTGATGATCGCGATCGCGGTGGCCTGCCGGCCCCAGTTGGTGATCGCCGACGAGCCCACCACCGCCCTGGACGTCACGATCCAGGCCCAGATCATGGGGCTCCTGGGCCGGCTGCGGCGGGAGCGGGGCATGGCCCTCCTCCTCATCACCCACGATCTGGGGCTCGTGGCCCAAAATGTGGACCGGGTGGTGGTGATGTACGCCGGGTACGCGGTGGAGGAGGCGAGCACCCGAGAGCTCTTCCGCGACCCCCTGCACCCCTACACCCGGGGCCTCCTGGGCTCCATCCCCGGGGCGAGCGGGATCCGCAGGGGCGAGCGGTTGCGGGCCATCCCCGGAAACGTCCCCCACCCCAGCCGGGTTCCGTCGGGGTGCCCGTTCCGGGACCGGTGCGACCTGGCCATCGAGGCCTGCGGGGACGCCGTGCCGGCCCTCGAGGAGAAGCGGCCCGGGCACCGGGCCCGTTGCATCCGGGTGGACCGAGATGTTTGAGGTACGGGCGGTGGAGCGGCGCTACCCGGTGAAGCGGGGGGCCTTCGGGAAGCGCCGGTGGCTTCGGGCGGTGGACGGGGTGGACCTGACCCTGACCCAGGGGGAGACCCTGGCCCTGGTGGGGGAGTCGGGGTGCGGGAAGAGCACCCTGGCGCGGCTCCTCCTGCGGCTCGAGCCCCCCACGGCCGGGGAGATCCGGTACGCCGGCCGGGACCTCTGGGCCATGGACCGGGAGGAAATCCGGAGGTTCCGGCGGCAGGTCCAGATGGTGTTCCAGGACCCCCAGGCCTCGCTCAACCCCAGGATGCGGGTGGGCCAGATCGTGGGGGAGGGCATGGTGATTCACCGGCTCGCCCGGGGCGTGGAGCTTCGGGAACGGGTGGCGCGGCTTCTGGAGCAGGTGGGGCTGCCCCCCGAGGCGGCCGAGGCCTATCCCCACGAGTTCAGCGGGGGGCAGCGCCAGCGAATCGGCATCGCCCGGGCCCTGGCCGTGGAGCCCCGGGTCGTGGTGGCCGACGAGCCGGTCTCGGCCCTGGACGTGTCGGTGCAGGCGCAGATCCTGAACCTGCTCCAAGATCTGAAGGAACAACACGGACTTACGTACCTTTTTATCAGCCACGACCTGCGGGTCGTGGAGCACATCTCGGACCGGGTGGCCGTGATGTACCTCGGCCGGGTGGTGGAGGAGGGCCCGAGCGAGGCCGTGTTCGCCCGCCCCCTGCACCCCTACACCGAGGCCCTGCTCACGGCGGTGCCCGTGCCCGACCCCGAACGACGCCGGGAGCCCCGGGTCCCGGAAGGGGACGTGCCGAACCCGATCGACCCGCCGCCGGGCTGCCCGTTTCACCCCCGGTGCCCCCGGCGGTTCGGGCCCTGCGACCGGGAGGTGCCGGTCGTCTCCGAGCCCGAACCGGGCCACCGGGTCCGGTGCCACCTTCACGCCTGAGCCGAGGGAAGCCATGCAAAGCGTCCTGCGGCCGATGGATGCAAAGGAACTGCGGCTGCTTGCCCTGTGTGTCGGGGTGAGCCTCGTGGTCCACGCCCTGGCCGTGTGGCTGGCCGCGCCCGGGGGCGCCCGCCCCTCGAAGGAGACCCCGGCGCCCCTGGCCGAACGGTTCGCCGCGGCGGTCAACGCGGCCACCGACCTCGACGCCGCGGATCGGGCCAAGCTGGAAGCCTCGTTGGCCAGGGTGAAACGCGCCGGGTGGCAGCGGGTGGAGATGGCCGAGACCCTCCAGTGGGTGGCCCAGGAGGTCGGGGTGCCGCTCTCGGACTGCGACCTGGTGCGGGCCCTCGACGCCGAGCGGGCCCGGGAGGGCCGGTGGGACATCCGGGCGTGGGTGCGGTGGGAGGCCGGAGCGGGCGCCGAGCCGTTCCTTCGGCTTGCCTACCTCGTGGGGGAGGGGACCTTGAAGAGCGATTTCGGGTCCCACCGCCTCTGGATCCACGTCGAGGCCCCCGAGGGCGCCGGCCGGGTGGCCCTGGAAACGATGGATTGCCGGCTGTTCCGGGCGGGGAAACTCTCGGCCGCGGACCTGCTGCACCGGGCCCGGTGGTTCGACGGGTGACGCCAGCGAGGAGGCTGGGAGGCTGGAAGGCTAGAAGGCTGGGAGGCCGAGAGGCCAGAAAGCAGGGAGGCCCGTGTCCGTCTACAGGAGGCGCGGTCCGGCGCACCGACCGGTGAGCACGCCGCCGGCCGGGGCAAGGGGCCTTGGCACCCCGGGGGGGCGTGGTTACGATAGGGGCGATTCGCCGGGATCGACGGCACCGGGACCGGGCCGGCGATCCCGGCGCTCATGTATCCGGGGAGCGTTGATTCACCCTAACACTGCGGAGAACTGGCCATGTTCTACTTCGATCCCCTCTATTTCCTGCTCATCGCGCCGGCGTTTTTGCTGTCGCTCGCTGCCCAGATGTGGGTCCAGTCCGCGTTCCACCGCTACGGGGAGCGGATGAACCGCAGGGGGATCACCGGCGCCCAGGCGGCCGAGATGATCCTCGCCCGGTCGGGGCTCCACGACGTGCGGATCGAGATGGCCCAGGGGTTTCTGTCGGACCATTACGACCCGCGATCCCGGGTGCTGCGGTTGAGCCCCGATGTGTACGCGAAGCCCAGCCTCGCCGCCGTGGGAGTGGCGGCCCACGAGGCCGGCCACGCGCTCCAGCACGCGGCAGGGTACGCGCCGCTCCAACTCCGCTCGGCCCTGGTGCCGGTGGCCTCCATCGGCTCGCAACTCGCGTGGCCGCTTCTCATTTTCGGGTTCCTCCTGCAGACCATGGCCCTGGTGAAGCTCGGGGTGGTCCTCTTCGCCGCAGCGGTGGCGTTCCAGCTCGTGACCCTCCCGGTGGAGTTCAACGCGAGCCGCCGGGCGTTGGCGGCCGTGGAGAGCGTGGGGATCCTGGGGCCCGACGAGCTCCCGGGGGCCCGCCAGGTGCTCACGGCCGCGGCCCTCACCTACGTGGCGGCCGCGGTCACGGCGGTGATGCAGCTCCTCTACTTCCTCCTTCGTTCGGGACTCCTGGGGGGGAGGGACGAGTAGGCCGTGAGGGCTCCGGCCTGGAAACGGCTGGTCGACCAGCTGACCGACGAGGGCTACGAGAGCCCGTATCTCGACCGGCTGCGCCGGCGGCTCGGCGTGTACCAGGCCCAGCGGGAGCTCGAGAAGGAGATCCTCCAGGAGATGGCGGCGGCCCTGGGTCGGGCCGAGGAGAAGGTGCTGGTGGCCCTCCTGGAGCTGGAACTCCTGGGCCGGCAGGTGGACCGGCTCGAGGCGGAAGGGGCGGAGGACCTCGCGGAGGCGGTCCTTCGGTTCAACGCCAAGCGCCGGGAGGCCCGGCAGCGGCTCTGGGAGCTCGTGATCCACCGGGAGGCCTTGGGGTTTCGGAACCACCGGATCCTGGACGAATTCTACCCGATCCCCCCGCCCAGGCGTCCGAGGGCGTAGGGCCGCCCCGGCCGCCGCCGTGCCCTCAGCCGGCTTCGGGTTCCGCTGGCGCTGCTGTCCCGTTCGCGGCCGCCGGCCAGAGCTCGGCCGCCAGGGTGCCCGCCACGATCAAGAGGCCGCCGGCCCATGCCGCCGGCGTGAGCCGCTCCCCCGCGAGCCACACCGAGAAAAGGGCGGCGAACACCGGCTCCAGGGTGTAGATCAGCGCCGCCCGGGCCGGGGTGGTGTAGCGCTGGTAGGTGGTCATGATCCAGAAGGCGTAGACCGTGGCGAACACCGCGGTGATCACCACCGCCCCCGCCAGGCCGGCCGACCACGCCCGAGGCCAGGTGACCGGCTCGAAGGCCAGGCTTCCGGCCCCGGCCAGAACCGCCATAGTGGCCACCTGCACGAACGTGAGCGCCCGGGCGTCCACCCCGGCCGTGAGGGCGTCGAGCCCCAGCACGTGAAGCGCCACGAACACGGAACACAGGAGCACCAGGAGATCCCCGGTCCCGAGGTTCCAAGGGGCGCTTCCCGTAAGCAGCCACAGGCCCACCACCGCAAGCACCGTGCCCAGCTTGGCCCCCGGGCCCGGACGTTTCCCCAGGAGGGGGCCCGCCAGCAGGGGCACCCACACCACGTTGAGCCCGGTCAAGAAGCCCGCGTTGGCGGCGGTGGTGCGTGCGAGGCCGAAAGTTTGAAACAGGTAGGCCAGGAAGAGCAGAGTACCCAGAAACATCCCCCGGCCCCAGCCCCGGCGGCCGAGCCGCAGGATCTGGCCCCGGGCCATCCCGGCGAGGAGCGCCGCGGCCAGGGCAAAGCGAATCCACAGGAAGCACAGCACGGGCACCTCGCCGATGGCGTCCTTGACCACCGGGAAGGTGCCCCCCCAGAACACGGTCACCGTGGCCAGCAGGAACTCGGCCCAGAGCTGGCGTGTACGGTTGATTCCGTTCACCCCTCCTCCTGACGCTCGCGCCCTTCGAGCCCAAAGAAAAGCCGCCCCGTTCTTGCCGGGGCGGAGTGCGTGTGGTATAAGCGCTTTCCCTTTTACCAAATCCAGTTTCGCCGTGCCACACCTTCACGAGGGGTACCGATGGAGCGCGGGGAGAAAGAACCGGTCCAGATCCTCTGCCCGAGGTGCCGGTTTACCCAGATCATCTACCTTCCGGTGGAGGACCTTCCCCGGTGCCCGGAGTGCGGCACCCGGATGGTGATCGAGGAACTCCTGGACGAGGGCAAGTCGTACTGAGAGCCCTGTCTTCTCCTTCTCTCTTCCCCCACGTTACGCGAAAGGAGAGTCCCATGAAACGACTTCTGTCCATCCTGACGGTTGTGGCCCTTGCCGTTGCCACCCTGGTTCCGGCGGCCTCCGCGGGCACGCTGGACGAGATCCTGGAGCGGGGTTCGCTCCGGGTCGGCATGGAGCCTGGCTACATGCCCTTCGAGCTCACCAACCGCAAGGGCGAGATCGTCGGCTTCGACGTGGACATCGCGAAGCGCATGGCCAAGGCCATGGGGGTGAAGCTGGAGTTGGTGAGCACCGCCTGGGACGGTATCATCCCCTCGCTCATGACGAAGAAGTTCGACATCATCATGAGCGGCATGACCGTGACCCAGCAGCGGAACCTCCAGATCAACTTCGCCGACCCCTACATCGTGGTGGGGCAGACCATCGTGATCCGCAAAGAACTCGCGGGGAAGGTCAAGTCGTACAAGGACCTCAACGACCCCAAGTATAAGGTGGTGTCGAAGCTCGGCACCACGGGCGAGCAGGCCGTGAAGCGGCTGATCCCCAAGGCCACCTATATCTCCTTCGAGCGCGAGGACGAGGGGTTGATGGAGGTGGTACGGGGCAAGGCCGACGCTTTCGTGTACGACCACCCCTACTGCGCCCTGGCCGTGAAGCAGAAGGGCGAGGGCAAGGTGGTGTGGCTCGACGAGCCCTTCACCTACGAGCCGCTGGCCTGGGGCGTCCGGAAGGGCGATTACGATTTTATCAACTGGCTCAACAACTTCCTGCGGCAGATCAAGAACGACGGTACCTACGACAAGATCTACGAGAAGTGGTTCAAGGACGACGCCTGGTTGAAGGATCTGCAGCAGTAACCCGACCTCGAATCTCGCCGAAGGGCCCCGTACCCCGGGGCCCTTCGTGCGAAGGCGGAAGGACGCCGTGAAACAGACAACCCGTACCTGGCCCTGGAACCTGTTGCTCGGGCTCATCCTGCTCGGCCTCGCCGCCGGGATCTGGGTGGCCACCAAACGGGTGGACTACACCTGGCGGTGGAACCGGGTGCCCCAGTATTTCGCCTACCACGCGGAGATCAACGAGCACGCCCCGGCCGACGGCCGGGTGGTGGAGATCCGCAACACCGGCTCAGACGCGGTGATCGTGTTCGAGAGCGACACCGGCGACCGATCGGAGATCCGGGTAGAGACCGACACCGTTCGGGTATCGGAGGGCGAGGAGTTGTTCGAGGGCGATATCGTGGGCTCGCGTCACCAGTGGAAGGTGGGGCCGCTCACGAAGGGGCTCTGGACCACCCTGTGGATCTCGTTCTTCTCGGGGGTGCTCGGTCTCGTCCTGGGGCTTGTCACGGGGCTCGCCCGGATCTCCAAGAACCCGACCCTCAAGGGGCTCGCGGTGTTCTACGTCGAGCTCATCCGGGGCACCCCGCTGCTGGTTCAGATCTTCATCTTTTACTTCTTCATCGGCACCGTGCTGAGCCTCGACCGGATCGTGGCGGGCATCCTGGCCCTGGCCGTGTTCGCGGGGGCCTACACGGCCGAGATCGTCCGGGCCGGGATCCAGTCGATCCCCCGGGGCCAGATGGAGGCGGCCCGGTCACTGGGGATGACCCTGTTCCAGGCCATGCGCTACATCATCCTGCCCCAGGCCTTCAAGCGGATCTTGCCCCCGCTCGCCGGGCAGTTCATCAGCCTGATCAAGGACTCGTCGCTCGTGTCGGTCATCGCCATCACCGATCTCACGAAGGCCGGCCGGGAGGTCATCACCTCCACCTTCGCCACCTTCGAGATCTGGTTCACGGTGGCGGCCCTGTAT